>CAYNZF010000132.1:0-1510 GCA_964401615.1 uncultured Oscillospiraceae bacterium | reverse complement strand
TTACATTCTGCAGTCGAAAAAATCACGCTTGAAGCGAAGCTTCCGGTGTTGGGCTGGGGCTAGGGCTTGGACTTGGACTCGGGCTCGTACTTGGGCTGGGGCTAGGGTCGGCGCCTGCACTTGGCACAGTTTCTTCTTCCGCAGGCACATCTTCCGCGCTCTCAGGCAAAAGCGTAAACTCGCGTCTGGGACTTCGGCTGGTTTTGTCCAATCCTTGTTCTCTGACGAAAATTTCATTCATCTCTCCCGCGGCTTCCATGCGAAACGGTGACGCAAGCGCTTCACCATTAAGATGTGTGATCATAGGGTAAATCATCGATGACCCCATTCCTGCCTTGATTTCGAGCACGCCGGACCATTGAGGTAAAGACAAATCATTCTCTTCATTCCAGTCATTGGCCACCAGTACAAAGCGGCCCTCATCATAGTTGATATCCATCAGGCCCGATAAACTGTGAGGCCCGTGGCCGGGCCCATCGTAGGCCAATGTATCGTAGCGGTATGTAAAAGGAAAGTCACCTTCTGCATTCGCCTTTTGATCAAAAATAAAATAATCGTCAACGACGTAAAAATATTCGGCCGGTTTCATGTCGGGTAAAAGTACCGCTTCAGCGGAAAAGCTATTCTTGACGGGCGCGTAATACCCCGCCAGGTTGTACTGAATATCCTTCAAGGTGGGTTTGGCCAGCTCTGTGACCGTGAAACTGCTGCTCCCGGGGTTCTCCCGCTCTCCACGACCTGTAAAAGTAAGCTCCGCGGAGGCTTCGAGTGGAGGAACCTTGTAAGAACTGAGCCGGTTGTAAAGAAGCGCGGAACCGCTGAACAGAAAGCGTTTACCATTTTCAAAAAATTGAATTTCATCAAGCTTGATGTCACGGTAGTCGTTATAGGTGTCGACACACATCACCGTGCTTGCGAAACCCTCTTCCACACCCCAACACATGCCCAGAAGGTCTATCGAAATAAAAGGGTCGAGTGGTTTCGCGGAAATCTCGTCCAGGCGGCCCCTGGGCATTTCGATACGGCCGGAGACCCATCTGGCTTCCATAAAATTCGCCGCGCTTGTTTCTCCGATCGAAAAAGCAGTGCTGCCGGTTTCCGAGGCAGGCCCCACGCTCAGTACGACTTTCGCATCACCATGCAGAGAAAAATGCGCGTTCTCTGCCAGGAGGCTGGCGGCTGCTTCGATTTCATGACCATTGTCTCTGAACTTCACCGGACCATTGAAATCAAGTTCAAAATTCAGGTCACCGGCCCTGTGTGTCCACAGTAAAAGCTCATCCCTGAAAACCTTGATTTCTTGACTCAGATGATCAAACTCAATTTCTTCCGGGACCGCAGTGCTGGGGTTGAATTTTACATCCACGCGTGAAAAAATAAGACTGTACTGTCCATCATTGCGATCGATGATCCCACTCGCGTGTACCTGGAAGCTCTTTGTCTCCACGGCAAAATCAAGCGGCATCGTGCCCGGATCCAGCAAGTCCGCATCATCATAAGCGAAACGGAC
>CAYNZF010000131.1:0-1611 GCA_964401615.1 uncultured Oscillospiraceae bacterium | reverse complement strand
AGACCAGCTATAAAGAGTCAAGTGTTTAAACAGGAAAATTCTTAAGAAGCAACGTAGACGTTGGATGTCAGTGAACATTGAGAATCGAATAGGAAAAGTGCAAGACAACGAGAGCATGCAGGCATGCCCTGAATGCACAAATCTTCGCAGATCGCTACTGTTTAGATACGTTGCTCGTAAGGCCGATTTTCGTTAAGAACCGCGAAGATCAGATAGCAAAGTTTTCTAGCCACAGCACCGACTGCAACATAATGGTGTTTACCTCGTGCTCGTAATTTCTGGTAGTAGGAGGACAATTCCGGATCAGCCCACGAAGCAACAAAAGCCGCCCCAAAAATCGCTCTGCGCAGATAAGGTGATCCTCGCTTGGACATGTGCATTTGTGTGCCCTGGAACTCACCCGATTCATGTACCGAGGCGTCGATTCCGGCATAAGAGACGATTTGCTTAGCACTGGGGAACCGCTTGACGTCACCTAGTTCTGAGAGAATGACGGCCCCATATACGGGTCCGATACCGGGAATCGTTGTGACAGGCGAAGCGAGCTTGTCCATGTACGAACGGATTTCTGAATCGAGCAATTCAATCTGTTCTTCAATGAATGTGATCTGTTGCAAGATCTGCTGCATCTGAAAGGCAAAGGCATCCGTGGCAAAACGTATCCCGATTGACTGTTTCGCTACGGCTTTAATCTCCAGGGCTTTAGGCTTTCCGAATCTACCTTTTGAGGCTTTCTTCAAGAGCGTACTGAGTTTAGTCGTATGGACCGAGGCCATTTCTTCAGGGGTAGAGTAGGTCAAGAGCAATTCTTTTGAGGTCATTCCGAAAATGTCGGAAAATAAGTCTGCGTATTCGGGGAAGACCTGATCAAGAATGGCAATGCATTTGCGCTTCAAATCACTGCAGACCTGAACTTGGGAGAGCCGAAACCGACAAAGCTGTCGTAAAGATAAAATCTCTTCATCAGCCACGACGGTTTCCTGGTATTCACCAAGCATGAGGACTTTAGCAACGACTTCCGCATCAATGCGATCATTCTTGGTTTTACGGATGTACATCTGCCGATAGCCATCGGTGACGAGAGGATTGATGACTTTGACGTCAAACTGCTGCTCGACCAGCCAGGAGTAAAGTACCAGCCAGTAATGACCGGTGGCCTCCATTCCCACGAGGGAATTTTGAGCCGTGATCCCATACTTCTCAAGCATGGTATGCAGCTTGTCAAGGCCGGAGAGTGTGTTGGGGATTTTAAACGAATTCCCATCTAAGACGTTACCACAGGCATCGGTAAAACAGACCTCATGTGCTTTTTTGGCAATATCTATGCCAATATAAAACATCGCTTGCACCAACCTTTCAAAAGAGTTGCAGCAGAGGTTGTCCACGAAACTTCACGGGAATTCTACCTTGTGAGAAATACGGGACTTCTTCCCATCCAGCTCATTCGAATCCAACCCGTAAAGCTGAGGCGTCACTCTTAAAGGCGAGACTTATTCTCAGGGAGAAAAACGACGCCCTCAACTGCACGGTTCCATTATCCCACGTGGCTTCGGGAGATAAAAGAAATGCCGACAAGGTACCACGACCCTGACGGACTTTAATATACAAGGA
>CAYNZF010000130.1:0-1668 GCA_964401615.1 uncultured Oscillospiraceae bacterium | reverse complement strand
AGAAGGTCTAATTTTTGCAGTTCGCGGACCAGCCGTTCGAGCGTACCCGAGCGGTGAGCATCGCCCAGCTTCAGCACCAATTCGGTTACGGTGTAAAAGCGGACGTTCATCCCCATTTCGCAGGCTTTGGCCCCCAGGGCAATCGCAAGATGGGTCTTTCCTATGCCGACCGGGCCGTATAGAATTAAATTCTTTTTTTCGCCAATGAAACGACAACTTAAAAGATCGTCACGCGTCAGGGAGGGCGGGAAGCGGACGGCGCTGTACTCGTAGCCCTCAAAGCTTTTCAGAACTGGAAAACAGGCACGACTAAGCTGGCGGGCCCGTCGATTCTGCTCACGCTTATGGATTTCCTGCTCCAGGACATAGGCCAGGAACTCCTCTTGTTTTGGTGTGGCCTCTTGTTCACAGAGCTCGACCATCCGCTGGGACAGGATTAGACGGCGGCAGGCTTCGGCGATGCGGCTGCGGACCTGCTCGCGTTCCTTTGGTGTAATCATGTCATCACCCCCGTTCGCAGCAGCTGGTCGTAGCCGCTCAGGTCTGGACCCTTCTCCGGCGGCGTATCCAGGCCGTAGCCCATCATGCGCGCCGCCAGCACCGCCGCGTCGGCAAAGTGGGTCCGGTTGGTCGCAAAGCCTGTTTCCAGGGCCTTGACGGCGGTTTCAAACGAGTAGCTGCGGGTCAGCATCGACAAAGTCCGTACGGTCTGGCGCAGATCTTCACGGCACAGTTCGTCCATGTTCTGACGCAGTTTGTCCGGGATTATCTCCCGCACTCCGCTGTTGCGCCAGGCGCCCAGGTTCTTGGTCAAGGTAGCCAGCGATGTCCGGTAATCGAGACTGTCCGTCCGGTCGGCGCCGAATTTCCGGCTGTGCACCACGGTCAGCACGCCACGTTCGTCATAAATCTCAATGTGATGGGCCTTAATCCCAACCAACACTTCCGTCCCGCCAAATTCGGGGCATGTTGAGTAGTAATGCTTGTCATCAAGTCGAACCTTACCGTAGCTGTCGGCGTTGACGTACACGAAGCGGCAGACATTGAATGGGTGACCCGGCAACCGTTTTAGTGCCCGGCAGTCTTCCTTAAAAAGATCCGAGATCAACTGCCCTTTCTTGTAGTGTCGCTCGGCGGCCTTAGTCTTGTGTTCGTCCAGCAGGCTGCGGTTGTAGGTTTCCACGCAGTCAAAGGCCGGTACCGGGACGAACAGGTTGCGGCGGTTGTAACCGACCTTGTTCTCGACATGGCCCTTCTCGTGACCGGAGTTCGGGTTGCAGAACCGCGCCATGAATCCGTAATGGGCCCGCATCTGTTGAAACAGCTGTGCTTCGCGGATTTCACTACCGATGCGCTGGCCGATGCCAGTGGCGTTGTCAAAGACCAGCACATTGGGCACGCCGCCAATATATTCAAAAATATCCTTGAGCCCCTGGCAGACGCATTCGCTGGTTTCGCCGCCGAAGACCTGGCTGAAACCATCATTGCTGTAAGGAAACGACACCGTCAGGTATTTCTTGCGGACCAGCACCCCACGCTCATAAAAATCAGACTCCCCAAAATCAACCTGAGCCTCGCCAGGATGCCAGACCAATTCCTGAAACGTCTTAGTCTTTTGAGCTTGCACTTTGTATTCCTTGACAAAGCGTTGGACCGTCGGGTAGGACA
>CAYNZF010000129.1:0-1714 GCA_964401615.1 uncultured Oscillospiraceae bacterium | reverse complement strand
CGAGCAGTACCCGCGACCATGCGTGCGCATGATTCTAAGCTGGCGGCATTGGTGTCAACCATCTTGGTCTCCGCAATCTTCATGACATCAGCCATTTTAATTTTAGCGACCTTCTCTGAATTCGGTTTTCCCGAACCCTTCTGCACTTTACATGCAACTCTCAAGAGCACCGGTACCGGAGGGGTTTTAGTGATGAAGGAATAGCTGCGATCCGCATAAACGGTAATGATGACAGGGATGATAAGTCCCACATCTTTCGCTGTTCTTTCATTGAAGTCTTTGACAAACTGCGCGATATTAACGCCGTGCTGTCCAAGAGCTGGTCCCACCGGTGGTGCCGGAGTTGCTTTACCTGCAGGAATCTGCAATTTTACGTATCCGGTTATCTTTTTAGCCAAGATATCCACCTCCCAATTTTATTTCGCCGCTTGCGCGTACGATCTATCTAAAAGCCTTTGTCGTGTAAACGGCAAAAGCAAGTTAGCCAATAAATCCGTATTATATACGAATAACCTGAGTAAAGTCCAATTCAACGGGTGTTTCACGGCCGAACATGGAAACAAGCACACGCACTTTTTTCTTTTCTGCCGAAATCGCGTCAACGGTGCCGATAAAGCTTTCCAGAGGTCCGTTGATGACTTTGATAGAATCACCCACACTGTAGTCGACAATCGGTTCCCAGTTGCTGACCATGCCCATGGTAGCAAGTTCTTCTTCTGTCAAGGGTACCGGCTTGGAATTGGGGCCGACAAAGCCGGTCACTCCGCGTGTATTTCTCACGATATACCAGATATCATCGTTCAAGAACATCTTCACCAGAACATAGCCCGGATATTTTTTTCGTTGAACGGTTTTTTTCTTTCCGTCCTTGACTTCTATGGTCTCCTCGGTCGGCACAGAAATCTCTTGAATGAAGTCGTGAATCCCTTTGTTTTCGACAATCTGTTCGAGGGTCGCTTTCACTTTGTTTTCATAGCCGGAATAAGTATGGATGACATACCAAAGCGGTTCTTCTGTTTCCTCAGCCTCAGCTTTGGCCTCGGCCGCTTCTATGCCGCTTTCCATCGCTTCAACGTCAGTTGTAAATTCTTTCTCGTTTTCACTCATGCTTAATAATCCTTCGCCTCACGCCAATACACGCATCGTCAGCCGGCTGTTGTCGTTTCGCTCACTGCTGTCGTTTCAGCGCTTGTGCTCGTGGTAGTACTTGTTTCATCCTCGGAAGGACTTTCATCCGCCGCAGCCGTAGTCGTCACTCGCGGCGTGGTATTGTAGAAACCCGCAGCTGTAAGTGAAGCATTAACAAAACTATCCACCGCAAAAATCAAAATCGCTGCGGCGATAACAATAGCAAGCACGACAGACGTCGACTGTTTCATTTTTTTCTTATCCGGCCAAATAATGCGCTTTAATTCCGCCTTCAGTTCGCGAAAAAAACTAAGCAGGCGATTGCTTTTGGGCTTGTCGCCTTTTTTGGCATTCTGCTTGTCGGCTGTCTTTTTTTCAGCCAGCTTTTTGGCATCGTCAATTTTACCCATTTTCAAACCACCATTTCACGCGGGATAAAGCCCGACTTACTTCGTCTCTTTATGTGTCGTATGCTTACGGCAAAACGGGCAATACTTCTTGATTTCCAAGCGTTCCTTGGTGTTGTTTTTGTTCTTCTTGGTGTTGTAATTGCGCTGTTTGCACTCTCCACAAGCCATAATAATCT
>CAYNZF010000128.1:0-1789 GCA_964401615.1 uncultured Oscillospiraceae bacterium | reverse complement strand
ACAACCGGCGTGTAATAGTCAAAGATGTAGTAATTGTCCTGGAGCAAGGTTCCGTCCATGTGTTGCATGGCTTCAATTAGTTGCCCGGCGGAAAAAACATGCTTAGTTTGGAGTTCCAATAGCCTCAAGATAAGCAAGGCTACAAAGCAGCTCAGGAAATGGGCGTTGATGTGGTCTTTTCTTGAGACATAGACCGGCCGAGCTTCCAGTTCAGACTTTGTAATCCGGAACGATTCTTCAATTTTCCAAAGCCCGCGGTAGTGGTCCATGACCTGCCTTTCATCCATATCCAATTCACTGGTGACGACCGCGTAGTAACCATCAAAGCGTTCTTCGTCGCGAATCTTATCTTCATTGAGAAAAAGCAATTGTTCCGGTTCAACCAAAGCTCCGGACTCTTTATCGTATTTCACTTCACCGATGTATTTGGCCACCCCATACTGCGTGGCACTCTTGTAGCCGGAAGGGGAAGCAATCAACTTCGCGGCCTTATCCAAGGCCTCTTGGCGCATCTTTTGAGCGCGTTTGGCATATTTGTCACTGTAAAAGAAAATCTGTTTCTCATCCACTTCGACCGCTATTTTTTGACCTTCGGCATTCGTGATCTGCAGAACCCTGGGCTGTATCCTGGATTTGATCTTGAAACCATTTTGCTCATCGCCGTAGACCTTATAGCCCTCTTCTTTCAAGCAGAATGTTTTCATCTCCTCAGAGGCTTTCAAGATGGATTGTCCATAGATGTACCCGTCCCCTTTGGCCATGGCCATGGCGGTATTGTTGGACGTGTTGAGACCACGATCGGCCACCACGATAAAGCGGCCAATCCGGTAATCTTGTCGGACTTTTTGGAGAATCGGCATGAGCGTCTCACAATCGTTGGTGTTGCCACTGAAGAGTTCGTAGGTGACCGGTAAGCCTTGGGAATCCATTAATAAACCCATTTGCACAATGGGATTGGGTCGGTGCTCTTTTGAGACCCCTTTTCGCCGCAGCTCGTCAGGCTCATCGATTTCAAAATAGTAGTTCGTTACATCGTAAAACATCAAATCCGTGGCCCGCCCATAGAGGGCCTGGACTTGCTTGTGCAAGAATACTTTTAGCGCGTCCGCATAGTGACCGAAGTAGGTAAGTGCGCGATACACATCGTCGAGCGAAAAGTCTGTGCGTTCGAAAAAACGCTCTTTGCCTTCAAAGGTTTTCTTTTTGGAGGCCGGACTGAGGATACGGGAGTAGACCAGCAAACTGAACATCGCGTTTAAACTGTACTGTACTTTGAGGTTCCGCTGCCGATTGGCAAAAAACCTCGGGAGTTCTAGTGCGTGATAAAGATGGCTTAAGGGCATGTAGCCAATGTTCTTGCGATTTTGTGTGCCTGAAACCAGGGGTTCGCGGGAGTCAACCGTATAGGATAAAAGCACATGGCTGTTGGCCTTTTCCTCGGTTTTTTGTTTAGCCACGGCTTTGAGATGGGCGATGGGATCTTCGTAGAGCGAAGTGAATTCATCGAGATAGCCCAGGCGTTCAACGGTCCGATGCTTAACTTTCCCGTTTTCGCGAAAGGACTCCGCGAAAGTAAGGAGGATTCGTCCGGTTTTTTTCTCAGGGATGGGTTGTAAATACATGGTCAAAACCTCCGCAAATGGATAGAACTATTATACTACAAAGTCATAACCACGTACATACCACGTACGTAACAAAGATTACAATTTGACAACAAAAAACCGCTCAAATGGCGGTGCTGTAATACTCTTCGGATTGTTACATGCTCAGCTTTGCTTCAAAAGTGTGG
>CAYNZF010000127.1:0-1829 GCA_964401615.1 uncultured Oscillospiraceae bacterium | reverse complement strand
CCTTCTCCTCGAACGGATTGATTTTCAAATGGGCTGTTGAGCAGTAACCCCTAATATATATAAATATATGTTATATATTTACCCAAATTAAGGGTGTACAACTAAGTTAAGCAGCATTTTGGCAAAAGGAGCCCGCTTCCGTCATGAAATACCGCAGCGTTTTCGACATCATCGGCCCGGTGATGGTTGGTCCATCAAGTTCACACACGGCCGCAGCGGTGCGCATCGGTTCGATTGCCAGAAAGCTTTTTGGTGCGGAACCCAAAAAAGTGCAGGTCTTATTTTATGGGTCTTTTGCCGAAACTTACCGGGGTCACGCGACAGACGTCGCAGTCATCGGTGGTTTGCTCAATTTTTCCACGGATGACCCGCGGATTCGTGAAGCGCTTCGTTTTGCCAAAGATAAGGGGATCGAAATCAGCTTTGAAAAGGCGGAGGCGCTGCCGGTGCACCCGAATACCTTGCAGCTGACTTTGGAAGACGAGGGCAAAAAGCTGGTCATGAGCGCCATCTCCATCGGTGGGGGCAATATAGAGATAACCGAGATCGATGGTTTTTCGTTGAAACTGAGCGGGGAGCATCCGGCGGTGCTGATTTTTCACAAAGATGCTTACGGGACGATTGCTGCAGTTTCAACGATTCTGATGATTCATAAGCTCAACATCGGCCATATGGAAGTTTCGAGAAAAGACAAGGGCAGTCAGGCATTGATGGTGATTGAAACGGATCAAGTGATTCCGGAATCTGTGTTGGAGGTCATCGGCCAACAAAACAATATCCACAAAGTTGTGATCCTGAATCTTTGAGTTATAGAAAGTTGGAGCCATGATCGATGTTTAAAAATGTCGCTGAACTCGTTGAGCAAGCGGAGAGCCGCGGGCTGAAAATATACGAAATCATGTTGGAGCAGGAAGCGGAAGTTAATGAACGCGAGCCGGAAGCGCTTGTCGTTGACATGGCTGAGCGCTATCAAGTTATGAAAAAAGCCGTGCAGGAAGGTTTGGAAGGACGCGTTTCGCACTCGGGCCTTTCAGGTGGTCAAGCCAGGCATTTAAACGAATATATTCAGACAGGGCGTTTCATCACGGACGAAACCTTCATGAAAGCAGTCACCTATGCCGTCGCGACCAATGAAGTCAACGCGGCAATGGGGATCATCTGCGCGACTCCCACCGCCGGTTCGGCAGGTGTTTTGCCCGCTGTCATGATGGCGGTGCAGGAAAAATATCAGTTCCCGGATGAACTTATCGTCCGACATCTTTTCACCGCCGGAGCCATCGGTTATGTGATTGCCAACAACGCCATGATTTCGGGAGCAGCCGGTGGATGCCAGGCTGAGGTGGGCTCTGCGACCGCCATGGCTGCCGCAGCCGCGACCGAAATATTGGGCGGCAGTCCTTCGCAAGCTGCGCACGCAGCGGCTATTGCTCTGAAAAGTCTGCTGGGATTGACTTGTGACCCCTTGGCGGGCCTTGTTGAAGTCCCCTGTGTGAAACGCAACGCCGCCGGCGCCTCTATAGCCATAATGGCCACGGAAATGGCCTTAGCCGGTCTGGAATCCTACGTCCCCTGTGACGAAGTGATACAGGCCATGTACAAAATCGGTTTGTCCATCCACGTCTCTTTGCGTGAAACGTCACAAGGCGGTTTAGCTGCCACTGCGACGGGTAAAAGGTGGCGCGAAGAATTGAAAAACATGAGTTAGCTTTCCTGCCGGGTAGAACTTTCAGGGAAAAAGGCAAGCGCGTGTTGACGAAAGGGGCGTTAGAAACGCATAATTCAAGTCGATATATTTGTGTTATTTGTGTCAGAATAAATAATTTTCATTT
>CAYNZF010000126.1:0-2003 GCA_964401615.1 uncultured Oscillospiraceae bacterium | reverse complement strand
CCTGACTTTATGAGATAGACAGCAAAATATCGAACTTACCTGAACCCGAAAGGACTGCAGCAGTGCAACTTTCGGGTTTTTCCTTGTAACAAAAACTTAATATAGATTGTCCTGTTATGTCCGGCTATTCCCTCCCTATCACTTGCCTTTTCGGGTACAATGGTGTTAGGAGCGGTTTGCTCGCCGGGAGGGATTTATGTACGTCGCTGTTTCGGGCTATGGCAAAGCCAGAGTCATCCAGTTCAGAGAAGAAAAACGCATCCCCGGTACCGGCAAGAAGAAAACGAGGGTCATCAAAACCCTTGGTAATTACGAGCGAATGCTGGCTGAAGACCCGGATATTCTCATCAAACTCAAAGCAGAAGCGGCAAGCTTGACTAAAGCGAAAAAGGAATCCTGCCAACCTTTAACCATACAAGTGGCAACGACTGAGATCACTGAATCGGAAGATGTCGTTCCGTCCTATCATTTCGGTCATGCCCTGGTTAAGCAACTTTGGAAACAGATTGAACTGGACACTTTCCTGACCCATCAATGCGATCGAAAGAACGCTGAGGCGGTGGCTCAGGCGCTGTTCTACCTGATTGCCCATCGGTGTTCGACACCAAACAGCATTCGAGCCTGTGCTTTGGAACAGGGGGCTTATGCTGGATTGTCCCCGCTGGGTCTGGATGTATTTTATGGAGTGCTGGATGTCCTGGCCGAGCAAAAAGAGGCCGTCATTGCTCATTTGTGTGCCTATTTTGAAAAGAAAACAGACCGCAGCGGAACGGAAACCTATCTGGATGTGACGACTTATGCTTTCGAAAGCACCCGCTGGGGTGAACTGCGCATGTTCGGATTTTCCAAAGATCACAAGAATAACGAAGTGCAAGTTGTCATGGCCCTGCTCTTGGACAACAATGGCATTCCCATCACCTATGAGCTGTTTCCCGGCAATACCATGGATCAGAACACACTGGTTACAGCGGTGGAAAAACTCAAGGGAATCTACCGGCTGGATAAGATTACGGTCGTTGCCGACCGAGGCTTGAATGGCGGCGAGAATCTGGCCTATCTGACCGGCGAAGGCCACGATTTTGTCATCAGCTACACCTTGAAACGGTCACCTGACGCTTTTAAAGAACTGGTTTTACAGGCGGATGGATGGCAGGAAAGCTGGGATGAGGAACACCAAGCGGTGATCTACCGTGAAAAAGTCGTCACCCAAACCCTGACGGTTAAAGTCCAACTCTCACAACAGGCGATAGAAGACCAGTCAACCGTCAAAAAGCGGGGGCGGCCTAGAAAAAGTGAAGTCATCGAACTACCGGTGAAAATCCATTTGACCTGGTCTGCCAAACGCGCTGAAAAGGATCGGGCGGATCGGGAAAGGATGCTGGATCGTCTCAAAAAACGTCTGGACAAACCGTATCAGTTGAAAGCGTCGATCAAACGCGGCTGCAACCAATATCTGCAGATGTCAGTCGATCTGGAAAATTGCTCTCTGGACGAGGCCAAGATTGAGCAGGCGGCCCGTTTTGACGGTTACTACGCCATCGTGACCAATAATCTGAACCTGACAACGGAAAAAGCCTGTCAGATCTATCGCGGTTTATGGAAAATCGAAGAGAGCTTCCGGATCCTGAAAACAGATCTAAGAGCACGTCCTGTATTTGTTTGGAACGACAAACATATCCAGGGCCATTTTCTGATGTGTTTTGTCAGTTTATGCCTGTTGCGCTACACCCAGTATCTGTTGGAAACACAGCTTCAGGTTCGAGCTTCTGCCGAAACGATCATGACCGCCATTCGCGAACCGATTGCCCTGGCTCAGGGTGACTATCCTAACATCGTCGTGACACCCACGAAAGTTTCGCAGCTCTACCTGGATTTGGCCAGACTATTGGGCTTGCCTTCGCTGCGTACAAACATGACACTGACTCAGTTTCGAGCCAGTACCAAACTGGACTTGTCTACAAACCTGAAATAGCAGGACATTTCTTCAGCGCTGTAACCCGCTG
>CAYNZF010000125.1:0-2024 GCA_964401615.1 uncultured Oscillospiraceae bacterium | reverse complement strand
CTCATCTTTGACAGATAAAAGACGAAAAAACCTCGAAGAAGGCTGAAACTAGGCCCTCACGAGGTTTTTCGGTTTTTAAGAACCAGCGTACTTTATTTCTTGGAATCCTTTATCAGTTTGTCGCATTTTTTTTGAGTGTAGATTTGGTAATCGGTGCGAAACCCAAAGGCCTCGTGAATCGCGTCCGTCATCTTGGTTCGGGTGTAATGGGGGATGTACCCTTCCCCGGGTTTGTAGGAGAACTCCATGCTGCGCAGCGTATGGATAAGCGCGCTGGCGGTGAAGTGTTCTCCTTGACGGTTCACCTTTTGTTCAAAAAGACGGAAGACGATGAGCGCAATAAAGCAGGTCATAAAGTGTGAGAGAATGCGGTTATCTTTCTGAAGGTAGATGGGCCTGGACCGAAACTCCTGCTTCATGAGTCGGAAACAATCTTCAATTTGCCAGCGACGTTTGTTAATGGCCAAAATCTGCGGGGCTTCGTCTTCCAAGTTGGTGCAAATCGCGTAAAATCCGTCATAGAGAGCCTCTTGAGCAATTTGTTTTTCGTTGAGGTAGAGCTGTTTTTTCTCTGCAATTTCTCCTCCGGGTGTCGTCGCAATGCTGGCAATAAAGCGACGATAGTCCTTGGGATTCTTTTTCTCAACCTTGGCCGGTCCTTGTTTCATGTTTTTCAAGGCGCTTTCGATTTGATTCTCCCGGATGGCCCTCTGAGCTTGGCGGTATTTCAAAGAGAAGCTAACAATCAGTCTCTGTTCGAGCCCTCGCTCATTGATCCAACGCTCTTTGTAGAAAATCTTTTCTTGGTCCTTTTCTTCATCCAAATCGCTAAGGTTAAAGGTACCCTTGCTGTCCTGACAAGACCAGCCTTCGGGAGATAAGGCCCACTCTTTCAGAAACGCTTTGAGTTTCTTCACCGATTGCGTCGTGACAAAGGCGCGCTCTTGCATCGAGTTAAAAAGGCGATTTTCTGTGGAGGAAAGTCCCGCGTCGGTACAGACTACAAACTTCGCACATTCGAAATCCTTCAAAATCTTTTTCTCTAAGGGCTTAAGCATCGTTTGCTCGTTCTGATTGCCTTCAAACAGATGGAAAGCGAGCGGAATGCCGTCCGCATCCATGAAAAGGCCAAGCTGTACAATGGGATTGGGGCGATGCTCCTTGCTTAGGCCATACTGCTTCAAACCCTCTGCCTGGTCGATTTCAAAAAAGAAGTTGGTGCAATCGTAATACAAGACCCCTGTCTGGCGTTTATGCAGCTTTACGCTGTTCTTGTATAACTGAGCCTGAATGAGGTCGCTGGACTCTGCGATGACATCCAAAGCACGGTAAACGTCTTGTAAATGAAAGCGAGGGCTTTCCAGAAAGACCTTGGCTTGCTCCGCGGTGGATTTCTTGGAGGCGGGAAAGAGCATCCGTCCATAGATAAGCGAGGATAAAATTTCTTGAAGATCGTATTCAAACTTATAGTCTTGGCTAATGCGCTTACAGATTTGCGGTAAACCGAGCTGGTAGAACATACTCTGGAGAAAGAGATAGCCACATTGGAAGGCGTGCTGCTCGTCTAGAGGAATAACTTTATTGGGGGTGTAACGGATGAGCACATCCTTGTTCTCTTCATCTTCGGCTTGGTTCATTTTCTCAATCTGCTGTTTAACCCAAAGTTCGGGGTCGGCATCGCCCAGCTGATTACGTAACTGTTGATGCGTCCCAAACTTATGAACAATTCTGCTGGTGTTTTTTCCATCAATCGTGACCGATTTGATGGCGTAGTAGGAAATGGAGTTTTTGGTCACCGTCTTCTTGAGCCGCATCGTTGTATACTCCTTTGGCTATGTTTCCTCCATTATAACAAAGTACTGTAAAGTACGGTATTACATCTTGATTACATTTGACATGAAAAAAGGGCCTAAGCCCTGAAATGAATGCCTCTATGAAATTTATCCTAGTTAACAAGTGTCAAACTTCCGGTTACTGTTATGATTGGCATAATATGGAACAGTTAACAGAGTGGGTTGCTTACG
>CAYNZF010000124.1:0-2040 GCA_964401615.1 uncultured Oscillospiraceae bacterium | reverse complement strand
AGTTGAGCGGATGATCGCCGGTCCCGGTGTCTACATCTGCAACGAGTGCATTGATTTATGTTCGGATATTTTAGCCGAGGAGACTATCAAGCAATATACCGAAAAATCATCAGGCCAAAGTGAAGAACAGGAATTGCCTTCCCCCGCTGAACTCAAGGCCGCCTTGGATCAGTACGTCATTGGGCAGGACCATGCCAAAAAAGCCTTGTCGGTGGCCGTTTATAATCATTACAAGCGAATTTTTGCCACGAAAATGAAAGAGATGAACGAAGTTCTCTCACGTTCGAAGAAGAAAAAGCTGGCTGATACAAAAGCTCTGGAGGCTGAAAGCAAGAAAAGTCTTAAAACTGATGGGGATGACGTTGAACTTTCGAAATCCAACATTCTTTTGCTCGGGCCAACCGGTTCGGGGAAGACGCTGCTTGCTCAAACGCTGGCTCGCATTCTCGACGTGCCCTTTGCCATTGCGGATGCCACCGCTCTGACTGAAGCCGGATACGTTGGTGAAGATGTTGAGAATATCCTCTTGAAATTGCTGCAGAACGCGGATGGCGATATCGAACGCGCCCAACGCGGCATTATTTACATCGATGAAATCGATAAGATCACCCGTCGTTCCGACAATCCCTCAATCACTCGTGATGTTAGTGGCGAGGGCGTTCAGCAGGCCTTGCTCAAGATTCTGGAAAGCACCATCGCCAACGTTCCTCCGCAGGGTGGACGCAAACATCCGCATCAGGAATTCATTCAGATCGATACTAGCAATATTCTGTTCATCTGCGGAGGTGCTTTTGATGGTATTGAAAAAATCATCGCAGATCGTATCGGTAAGAAATCGATCGGCTTCGGGGCTGAAATTCAAGAAAAATCGAAGCAGGAAAACAAAAAGCTGCTGCGTGAAATCACACCTCATGACTTGCTGAAATTCGGACTCATTCCTGAGTTCATCGGTCGTGTACCTGTGGTCGTAGCGCTTGAAACACTCGATCAGGAGGCCCTTGTGCGGATCTTGAAAGAGCCGAAAAATGCTCTCCTGAAACAGTACGTTAAACTCCTTGAATTCGATGGCGTCAAGCTGAGTTTTGAAGAGGAGGCCGTGCAAGAGGTCGCCAGACTGGCTATGGCGCGCCGCACCGGCGCACGAGGCCTGCGCTCCATTCTTGAAGAAATCATGCTGGATGTGATGTATGACGTTCCCTCACGCAACGATGTAAAGGAATGCATCGTCACAAAAGCAGCAATTCTTAAAGAAGCTTCACCCGTCCTGGTCTTGAAAAAAGAGAAAACAGCTTGATTACTTCACCTTTCCCGGACTTTTGACTTCATATACCGACTGAAACGCTGCGGCTAAGAAAAATCAGTTCTTGAATTGGGATAATTGGCAACAAGCCGAAAGATATTTCTTCCGGCTTGTGGCTCGTTTATGGCTCAATTTGAAGAGGGAGCGGGGTCATTTGATACATTTGGCTCAGTTCCAAGGCGCCCGAATTTCCATCCGGGAGCTTACGGACCTTTCAATAATTAAATTCCCGCAGAGATACCGTCAAATCCTTGCAGTAAGGCAATCATATTTTCTGTCTCCACCCCGTTCAAACCCACACCACGCCCCATCTTTGTATGATCCGGGTTCCAGTCCCTGATATCCAGTCGAGGTGGCCTGCCGTTCCAAGAAACCACATTCAATTCACGTTTCCAACCTGACCTGGTAGTCCCGAGACTGCCTAAATGTGAAATGATCTCGAACTGAAAAGTCTCTTTTTGATCTTCTTCGCTGTAGCTGCGATTGGATTTGTCCCTTTCGCTCATGTTTTGTTTCCTCCTGTTAAAAATTCGGATGAATAAGTTCATCGCCATGAGTTTAGCCTTTGCCGAACGTGACGAATGCGAATCAATTGGGCAAAAATTCGTGAATCCTGTGAAATATTCCTATTCCCTGCAGATAAAAATGATAAACGGCTCTCCGGCCTTCGCGGACCGCGTGTTCTCCGCAGTACATCACATAAAAATGCCCGCGAAATACAAGCAAGAAAATCATGCAGA
>CAYNZF010000123.1:0-2170 GCA_964401615.1 uncultured Oscillospiraceae bacterium | reverse complement strand
TCAACTGCAAACCTCATTTTCTGTCCCTTACTGGATTCTCCTTTTGCAATCAGCCCAGCACTTGTGGTATTATCCTGGATTTTGCCCAAAATATAGTACGTAACACAATATAACTTCGCTGTAGACATTATTTCTAAAATACTGACGTCTCTTCGAAACCCTCACCTAACACTTCGCGTGTCTCCATGACGAAAAAGAAAGCGCTGTCATCCACTTCAGCTACGATCCGCCTGGCCTCACGAATTTGGCTTTTTGCTAAAACACAAAGCAAAACGGTCTTGTCTTTTTTTGTAAACATGCCTGTCCCCTTGAGTCCGGTGATGCCTCTGCCCAATTCGTTCATAATTCGATCAGCAATCCCCTCCGCCGCTTCAGAAATGATGATGGCGGTCCGTTTGATGTCAAAGCCCTCAGTAACAAGATCGATTGCTTTAGCACAAATAAACAGGGAGATCGTTGAATACAAGGCCATGTTGAGGCTGTTGGGTGTATTGTTAAAATATGCAATCGCCGCAAAAACTATGACGATACCATCAATCAGCCAAAGCCCCATACCCAAACTGAAATGATGCAGTTTTTTGTGGATGATGACAGCCAGGATGTCCGTACCGCCGGTGGTATATTTGGCCAACATGATGAGGCCCAGACCTACGCCGAAAAGACTGCCGCCGACCACCGCACAAAGAAAAAGATCTGCTTCGCCTGCGGGATTTCCGCTCAAGACCAGGGGGACATACAAATCGGCGACAAGCAGGCGTGTTAAATCCAGCGTGACTGAATAGGTAACCGTACCGATCAAACTGCGTACGATAAAAGCACGGTTGACATAAAAAAGACCGAGGGCAAAGACAGGCAAGTTCAAGATGAGGGTTATTACACCAAGGCTCAAGGCACTTCCCGTTAGATTGAATACCACCGAAGCGACACCACTGATCCCCCCCATCGTCAGAAAGGTGGGAATGTAGAACAAATTGACTGCGACGCCACTGATGAAAGCGCCGATCAGCATGAGGAGAAACGCACTGATTTCCCTGGAAAAATTGATTTTCTTCAACATCGTCCAGCCTTACGCTTTCACAGCGATACGGCGGCGATACTCCATCGGGGTCATACCCATTTGTTTTCTAAACGCTGCGTTAAATCGCTGCGGGCTGGAAAAACCGACGCGACTGGCAATGGCCGAAACTTTTAAGTCAGGTCTTTTGAGTAAATCACAGGCTTTTTCGACCCGAATGTGGATCAGATAGGCCATGGGGCTCATGTTTAATTCGTCACGAAATGCCCTGGCAAAATAACCCTGACTCAAGAACACATAACCGGCTGCATCCGCCACGGAAATGTCTTCGGCAAAGTGTTCTTCAATAAAGTCCCGCGCAATCAGCACCAATTCACGTGCCTTGCCTTGTTTCACGCGCAAGGTCTCTTCCCAGGCCGCTTTCAGCGTCCTGGCCACCTCTACCACCAAAATCATGGCGAGGGCCTGCATCATGAGATCTTTGGCATATCCGTCCCCTTCACTTTCAGCGACTACCGCTTCAGCAGCTCGGGCGACCTCGACTTTGCCTTTTCCTGTTAAAAAGAAGCCGGGTTCTTGAACCTTCTCATCTGCAGTGGTCCCATTAAACTGCATGAATTGGTCAATCGAAACACTTGAAACGTTGTCATAAGGCGATACACTGCGGTCGCCGCTTGCTTGCTTCGAGAAGGCGAAATAGACCACCACCAAATCGACCGGTCCTTCTGTCACGGTAAAACTGTGATCGATCCCGGGCTTCAGTACAAAAAGTTCTCCGGCTTTAAGCTTGTACTCTCTACCGTTCAAGAGGTATTTCATCTTACCCGAGCGAACATAGGTCAATTCGTGAGCATTGTGTTGACTGGGGCGTAAAACAGAATCGCCGCTCTCCAAAGAACGGACTACGCCCTTCGCCACTACCGGGACAGAGCCTTGCGACTGCAAGACATTTTTATCTGAAGCTTTAATTAAATCTTTGATCATAAATCCCTCTTGCCACTCCGCACTCAAAATAGCTCACGCATCGATGGGCAGAATTCATTCAATAACATTCATTTGTTTGCTCATGATAGCAGAATATAGCTTTGATTATCAAGAGAACGACGTACATCAAATCTTTTGCCCGCGAAACACCCTCGCGTACATCATGTAAAA
>CAYNZF010000122.1:0-2183 GCA_964401615.1 uncultured Oscillospiraceae bacterium | reverse complement strand
CCAAAAGCTCAAAGGACGAGAACATTCGACCCGTGCCAGCCCGATTCATGCGCAGTTCGAGAATCCGCATCAGAAGCAGAGCGACGAAGCAGCCAACCTTCTACCCATGACTGAACTAAGAGGAGAGCAGTTCCAAACAGCCAAAACCAGCCTGACCAATGCACCGCCACCTTTTGGCGCGACCGATTACCAAAAGGCGATTACACTCGCTGAAGCCAATCTATCCGCACTTCCGGGCCAGCAGATGCAAAAATTCATCATTTTCCTGACGGATGGAGTACCCGAGATTCAGGATTTCACTGTCAATATGCAGCAATATACTGAGCAGCTGAAAACGCAAGTCAGTGCGATCGGCGCGGCAGGTATTCCCATCTACACGGTCGGTTTTGGTGGTTCGGATCAAGGGCTGCTGGCAGAAATGTCAAGCCTGAGCAGGGGGGAGTCTTTCCAAGGCGATAGTTCAACGGTAGCCATCAGCTTTTTTGAGATTCTGGAACGATTCAAAAATCGCTACACTTTAGTCGATCAGAACGTTGCCAATACGGACGAGACTTTTCAATTTAATGTGGATGAATACACCAGCAGGGTGACCATTTTGATCCACGATGAAACAGGCACTGGCCAGGTCGCGCTGACCGATGCGGACGGGCAGGCAGTTTTACCCGTGCTGGACACCGGCACCATCCGGGTTTATCACTTAAATCAGCAGCCGGAAAAAAGTTCAGTCGACTACGTTTTGAATGGGAATTGGACAGGTCTGACCCGCGCAGTCCGTGATACCAAAACCAAACTGTGGATCAATGAACCCGTTCCCAATCAACAGCTCTCCATCGAAAACGAGATCGTGGCCAAAGTCTCTCAAACCGGCGTGATCGCGGAAAACACAAAATTAGAAGTTTTCTTGAAACGAGATGGCAATGCCTTGAATAGACCCAGGGAGATTACACAAGAGGGTTCGGACTACGAGATCCAGCTGGGCAAAATGCCTCAAACCGGCCTCTATGAACTGGAAGTACAGCTGCTTATCCAAAACCGATTGATTGCCAAAACCTCCTCCACCTTTGAAATCAAAAATATTTCCAGCCTGCACTCCGAATATATCACAGAGCCGCAGCAGTGGATCGAAAGTGAACCGCAGCGCGTTACCGCCTCGCTCCAGCTGGCAGGCCGAATCCTCAGCGAAAATCTGGAAAATGTGGAGCTGACCCTTAGTCTCGTTCAAGGCGCAGAACAGCAGACGCTTACTTTGAGGGATGACGGCCAAACAAGCACAGGTGATCTGATTGCCGCTGACGGCGTCTATTCAGCCCTGGTCAGCCTGAATAAACCCGGAACTCTCACGTACACTATTTCAGCGCGTGGTGCTTACAAGCAGGAAGCCTTTTTCCTGAGCAGCAGCGAAGTGCAGGGTGAAGTTTTGCCCGCGGGTCAAGTTGTCATCACCTTGCCGGCGTCCGTGCCTACCGATGCGAACGGAAATGCACTGGTGGAGGTAGCTTTTACCAACAATTCGCAGTATCAAGAAAAACTCACACCCAATGTAGGTGGTGTTGCTCAAAGCAATCAGCGCATCACCCTCAAAGCGGGCGAAAGCCTGACAAAGAACATTTATATTCCTGCCTCCGGAACGGCCACGGAAATCGAGCTTGCTTTTGCCGCACTATTTTCAGCGACTCAAGTGCAGCAAGAAAACTCGATCATAAAAATTGAAGTTCCGGCACCGGTCAAAAGTACACCGCTGCTCTTGATTCTCGGGCCGCTTGTCGCACTTATCGCCCTCAGTGCGGCTGTGCTTTTCTTGTGGAGAAGACCTAAGCGCGGTAAGTCGGTTGAACTACACGGCAGACTCATTTATACGAGCCTTGAAGGAAAAGAAGAGAACCTTGTTTTATCAGGCAAAAATCCGCTGACCTTGAGTATTGGCCAAGAGCGCTTAACAGAACATCATATAGACTCAAATTACGAACTCGCCTTCAAGTTTACGATATATCCCATTTATTCCGATACCGGCACGGTCGTTGTGGAACTGCGTTGTGAGGCCCCGGGACTTTTAAAGAAAGAGGGTATCGTTATGAGTTCATGCATCTTGGGCCATGCTGATGAATTCGAGATGGCCGGGCTGCATTTCAAGTACAGCTTGGACGAGGCGCAGACGGACGGTCAAAATGTTTTAAAAGGCAGGT
>CAYNZF010000121.1:0-2417 GCA_964401615.1 uncultured Oscillospiraceae bacterium | reverse complement strand
TTACATGATGTACGCGAGGGTGTTTCGCGGGCAAAAGATTTGATGTACGTCGTAAGTTTGACTTAGTGCATTTGAAAGATTAAAATTTATTTGATTGATCCATGGCTGATTCTACCGATCCGGTAGGACAAGTGATATTTAAGGAGAGAATTTATGCCTTTAGTAACGACGACTGAAATGTTTAAGAAAGCTTATGAGGGCGGATACGCCATTGGCGCTTTCAATGTGAACAACATGGAAATTATCCAGGGAATTACAGAGGCCGCTAAAGAGCTCCGGGCGCCGCTCATCTTGCAAGTTTCGGCCGGTGCACGCAAGTATGCCAATCACACCTACTTGATCAAACTGGTGGAAGCCGCGTTGATTGAGACCGACTTGCCAATTGCCTTGCATCTTGACCACGGCGATACTTTTGAATTGTGCAAGAGCTGCATCGATGGCGGTTTCAGTTCGGTCATGTTTGACGGCTCACATCACAGCTATGAAGACAACGTGAAATACACCAAAGAAGTGGTTGAATACGCTCATGCCCACGGTGTTGTGGTTGAAGGTGAACTGGGCCGCCTGGAAGGCGTGGAAGATGACATTCAAGTCAGCGCAGAGGATGCTTCTTACACCCAGCCGGAACAAGTAGAAGATTTCGTCAAACGTACCGGTGTTGATTCACTGGCTATCGCGATCGGAACCAGCCACGGTGCATTTAAGTTTAAACCGGGCCAAAAACCGCAGCTCCGTTTTGACATCCTCGAAGAAGTCAGCCGTCGTTTGCCCGGTTTCCCGATCGTTTTACACGGTGCTTCCTCCGTTGTTCCCGAATTTGTGGAAATGATCAATAAATACGGCGGGAACATGCCTGATGCAATCGGAATCCCTGAAGACATGCTGCGTGAAGCAGCCAAATCAGCAGTTTGCAAGATCAACATCGATTCGGATCTTCGTTTGGCCATGACAGGCTCGATTCGTAAATATCTGGCTGAAAATCCTTCACATTTCGATCCGCGCCAGTATCTCAAGCCGGCTCGTGAAAATATCAAGGCAATGGTTGCTCGTAAGATTGTCAATGTTCTGGGTAGCGACGGCAAGGCATAATTCAACTCTGTTCTGCTAAATAACTAAGGCGGTCCGGGAGGGCCGCCTTTTGCGTCTCATTCAAGCTGAAGGCAGCGTCAGATGTCAAAGACCGTAATTTCAGGCAAAGAGAAAAAGCGCAGCGGAAAGAGCACACAGCCCACACCACACGAGATGAAAGCGCTGATCTCGTTCATTAAGAACAAGCCGTCGTAATACTTTCTCTGGCTGAGTTGTTCACCGCGCAAAGTTCTAAATTCCAGCCTGAAAGGCATGCGAATTTGCCCGCCGTGAAAATGCCCTGAAAAAAAGTAATCACAGTCTTTCGCATCCAAATTCAACACAGTATCCGGATTGTGAGCGAAGAGCAAAGTGTTGATTTGCTCTGGTTCGCTCAAGCGTGACAGAGTCTCAAAACGCAGCCTCGAATGTATAAAACTCAAGTTCAGAGCTTCCGTTTGGGGGAATGCGTCTGTGGTCCGGGCTAAAGAAACATCAATCTGCCCTGTCCGGCGATCATCCATGCCCATGATCAAATATTCAGTTTCTGGACCGGAATTTTCACCGGACATGCAGCTTCTCTTGAATTTTAAGCCAAGCCCGGAATTTTTCAATAAAATCACACCACACTGTTTCAATTCCTCATCCGTGATATCAAAATCGTGGTTACCACGTATAAATAAGACCGGCACTGAGACCTTGGCCGCTTTAACGGAAATCGCCTTGAGCAGTTTCATGCCTTTCTTGCGGTCATGTTTCTTGGAGACAAGATCACCGCCAAAAACCAGTAAATCCGGTCGATGTTCCAGTAAACGCCTGATGAAATATTTTTCGGGCAGAAAAAAGTGATTGACGTGCAGATCTGAAAAAAACAGCACCCGCAGTTTTCCCTTGACCGCAGCGGGCAGGTGTTTTCCCGGATTCGGGGTCCTTAACGTTCGCCTTCTGCTCAGGAACTGCAATTTTTCAGCTGAAAGCGGCAAACTGACATAAGTCGTTCTGATAATCAAGGGTTCGATCAGCCCCTGGATCAGGGCAGCAAGGGCCAGCAGGCCAATAATTTTCAGTATCATTTCTCTTATCACTGCACTTTATGCTGCGGACTGACCTTGTCCATTTTTTTAAGCTGTGCTCATAAGAATTCAAGGGCGTATGAGCAAGCCTGCGGCTTTGGGCAAAACGCAGCACGTCTTAATGACTGTTTAGGCTTATTTTAACATATGCTATCATGGCTATGTTTGTGCCGGACTTTACAAGCAGCGCGTTTGTGGCTTAAGGTTAAACAAGCAAATTTAAGGAGTAAACCATGGCAACGAAAGAAATAAAATTTGAAATAAAAAAACATATTG
>CAYNZF010000120.1:0-2497 GCA_964401615.1 uncultured Oscillospiraceae bacterium | reverse complement strand
AAAAACGTCCTCATGCATCTGCGCCATCGTGTCAAGTGTCAAATTGACTTCCAGAGCCGTAATATTGGTCCAATCGCGGATATTGCATTGCCTCCACAGCTTCATCAGCAGTTCGTTGTCCGCCTGTTTGACGATCAGCTCATGGAAGCGCTCATCATGCTTGATAAAATTAATAAGATTGCCCGCTTCTGCAGCCGCGCGCATTGCCTCCAGCTCCTGACGTAAATTGGCTTTATCCTGCTCTGTGAGCTTGGGAAGTGAGCTGCGCAAAGCCATTTCTTCGAGACAGGAGCGCACACTGAAACTGTTGCGGATGTCTTTTTCCGTCAACTGGCGCACTTTTGATCCACAGTAAGGCTTTGTTTCCACCAGACCGATCGCTTCCAGGTCCCTGATCGCTTCACGGATCGGAGCCTGTGAAACACCGAATTGCTTGGCCCAGTAAGTCTCCAAAATGCGTTCTCCGGGTTTGAGAGCACCTGTTTCGATGGCATTGACCAGATACTCGCGTATCTCCTCGCGAAACGTTTGACGGTTTACCAAAGCATTTGCACCTTTATTATTTTCACGCTCCGGCGTGCTTGACTTGACCATGCGCTTCATCCTTATTAATCGATTGTTGATTATCACTAACTTAGCCACGATTGTACCTAAGAAAAGCACAATTATCCAGTAAAACCCTGTCGCTGCGGCTGTGACAGACCAAAATTCACCTGCTCGATACCTAAAGAATGCATTGATTCTGACATTGCGAATGCGGTCGGGTCACCCGGCCGGAAAAAAGTCGGCAGCAGCGCCACCGACTTTGCAGACTGTTTGGCTGCACACGCGCTTAATGGCTTTGTTTTAGTCCAGAATTTTCTCCAGTTCGTCGATAATGACCTGGGGGCCTACGCCGCGCACATAAAGATACGTCCTTTTGGCAGCGAATTCTTTGATGAATTTGGCTCTTTTATAACGCAGTGCTTCACTGTCAAAAAGAGGCATCGGTTGTTCCGAGGACAAGAGAATGGGGCTGCCAATGTAGTTGTCCAGGCAATGGAAGGTTTGATACTCCTTCTCGTATTCACTCATCTCGCCCGCGACGGTAGCATAGTTGCCGTCAATATCCGGCATGACCACCACATCGATATTGGTCTCGCCTTCGAACAAGTTGAAATCAGGCTGTTTACTGAAAAACTTATTGACCCCTTCATCCTGATTCGGTTTGTCTATGCGCTCAGTTCCTTTGGTGCGCACTTTCAGGAAGACATTTTTTGAACCGTTGATCACTCTGCCATCTGCCGCCAAAACGAGCGTTTCTGTGGAAACGATGGTCGCGCCGCGCTTGCAGGCTTCGATTTGGGACATGGTTTTGCCGCTGTTGCTCTCGCCGCCCATGAACATGATGGTTTTGCCTTTGTAATTCACGGCCGAAGCGTGGAAAATGTAGCGGTCATCGGCAAAAAGACGCGAACCCAGGAATGATACGAGGATCCTCTGGATCTCTCCTTCAAACCACTCCCCGCGCAGGACCAAACGGCCGCCGGCAAAATCGATCGATTTGACCGGGTCGTCTTTGAACCAGATAAAGTCCGGATGGGCTATGGTCGTTTCTAATGATCTTTCAACACCACCCAGGCGGTAATTAAGAAAGCTCATATCGGAAAGGATGCCTGTGACGGCTTCTTTACTGATGACATCCAGGCGGATGGCGGTCTGGTCGGCTCTGATTTCTTCTGTGTGCAAGTGCATGGTAATCCTCCAAAATATTGATTAAACGCTTTAAAGCGTCGTGATAGGTCGGCTTTGCAGCAGGTAGAGTTGTTTCTTTTCAATCGCCCATTCAATGTCTTGAGGCTTACCGAAAAAAGTTTCAATGCGTTTGGCCATCTCAGAGAGCTCGGCCAGTTCGGCTTCAGAAAGCACCTGGCTGTTCTTCAGTTCTTCCGGAACGTCTTGCTCCACCGTGCCCTTTAATTCAGGTGCCCGGACGACCATGGTTTCTTTCTCGGAAACATAAGTTTCCAGGGCTTGGTTGCTGGCTTTATCAAGCACGTAATTGTCAGGGGTAACGATGCCGGAAACCACGCCTTCACCCAGACCCCAGGCTCCTTCGATGAGCACTTGTGCGGGATCTTTGGTGATCGGATTGACCGTGAACATGACACCGGCCTTCTCCGCATTGACCATTTTCTGGATGACTACAGCGATAGACACATTCTCTTCAGAGAAGGATTTTTCCCGGCGATAAAAGATTGCGCGGCCGTTATAAAGGGATGCCCAGCATTCCTTTATTTTCTCGATCACATTTTCTTCGCCCAGGACGTACAGGAACGTTTCCTGCTGACCGGCAAAACTGGCATCGTCGAGGTCTTCTGCCGTACCGCTCGAGCGGACCGCCACGGCCTGGATGCCTTCGCCCAGCTGAGCATAAAATTGAGCGATTTCATCCGCCAGTTCTTGAGGGAAGGGTTCGTCAATGATCATCTGCCTGATTTTGGCAGACTCCGCTTCA
>CAYNZF010000119.1:0-2499 GCA_964401615.1 uncultured Oscillospiraceae bacterium | reverse complement strand
CAGCCACCACGATCATCAACAAGTGAGGCAGATCCATCGCGGCAAAACCGGAACTGCTCCAGAGTTTGCCTAAGGTATCAATAAACATATTCAGCCTCCATTAATGAATCATGACCAGCGTATCGCCGGTATTGACCACAGTGCCCTTGTGTACGAGAACCTGGGTAATGGTGCCGGATTTAGCGGCAACGATTTCATTTTCCATTTTCATGGCTTCAAGCACACAGACTGCCTCGCCTTCAGTTACTTTATCACCGACTTTTTTAAGCACACTGAGTATCGTTCCCGGCATGGGCGAAGTCAGTGCCTCACCTGCTGCAACTTGAACATGGGCCGTCGGTCCGGCGGCGGCTGGAGCTGCTGCGGCAGGGGCAGCGGCTGCAGGAGCTGCAGACACAGGAGCTGGAGCCGCGACAGCCTCATAGCTGGCCAGCAATTGGGCTTCCCCACGTTCTACTTCAACTTCGTAAGTCTTATTGTTGATGGTCACTTGGTATTTCATTGATAACTCCTCTTATTGTCACTCAGCGATTGCGCGGATGGATTTGAAGATCAGCTCATTGGCAGGGATGCCGCTTTCATCACAAACGATGGCCATGACCAGGGCAGCGGTTTTTTCATCGATGTCCACCAGCTCCAGTTTTCCCGTTGTCGTCACGCTGCCTGGTTTAGCAGATGTAGGACCAGGAGCAGGCGTCGCCGCTGTTTCAGCGGGTTTGACCTCAGCTTTATCCGGGTGCATTTTTTTCAAGACAAAAGTCTGCAGGTTGATCAGGACAATTAAGCTGATCAAAGCGGCGAACACGACGCTGATACCAAATAAACTGGTAATTAGGCTATTTACGATATCCATCTATGTCCCCCTCTCAAAGCTGGCGGATGGAGTAGGAGACGCGGTTGATCTTCTTCTCTGCTCGATTGGCAAAAAATTTCTCGGCAATCTGCGGGAAAGCCAGATAGCTGAGAACATCTTCATCACTCTCGGCGATACCGGCCAATTTGATTTTAGCCGCTTCAAATTCCGGAGCTAAGGTTTCAGCGTAACGGCCGGTGATCGGCTGCTCGTCACCCAGAACGGTCTTGACCAGTTCCGGATCGATGGTGCCGGGCGCTTTGCCATACTCACCGCGGATGTAGGCCCTGACTTCTTTACCAATATTCTTATAACGCTCGCCCATCAGGACATTGTTCGCAGCCTGAACGCCGACCATCTGGCTCATAGGTGTGACCAGCGGAGGATAACCCAGGTCAGCACGCACGCGCGGTGTCTCGAGCAGGACTTCCGGCAAGCGGTCCATCGCATTTTGTTGTTTGAGCTGTGAAACCAGATTGGAAAGCATGCCGCCCGGAATCTGGTAGGTCAACGCATCGGTCTCGGTACCGAGCACATAAGTGTCCAGGAGGCCGGAAGCGACGTATTTATCTCTGACCGGTTTGAAGAAGTCGTTGATTTCTTTGAGCACTTCTTTGTCGAGACCCGCATCGTAGCCCATTTCCTCCAGAGCATAGTTGAGCGACTCTGTGGCCGGTTGTGAGGTACCGCCGGAGAAAGAGGAAATCGCGCAGTCGATGCCATCGGCACCCGCTTCCACAGCCTTCATGTAGGTCATCGGACCCAGGCCTGTCGTCGAATGCGTATGAACAAAAATCGGTAAACGGGTGTTGGCCTTCAGCGCCGTAACAAGATCGAAGGCTTCTTTAGGGCTCATGATGCCCGCCATGTCTTTGATGCAGATTGAGTGGACCCCCATCTGCTCAAGCTCCTTGCCCATGCGGACATAAGAGTCCAGATCATGGATGGGGCTGATGGTGTAGCAGATGGTGCCCTGGGCGTGGCCGCCGCATTTGAGGGTCTCATCCACCGCCACCGCGATGTTCCTGAAGTCGTTTAAGGCATCGAAAATGCGCAAAATATCAATCCCGTTCATGATCGAATGTTTGACAAACAAGCGGACCACTTCATCGGGATAATGACGATAGCCGAGGATATTTTGGCCTCTCAGCAGCATCTGAAGCTTTGAATTGGGGATATGTTTCTTGATCAGGCGCAAACGCTCCCAGGGATCTTCATCAAGAAAGCGCAGGCAGGAGTCAAAGGTCGCCCCGCCCCAGCACTCGATTGAGTAATAGCCGGCTTTGTTGATCGTTTCAAGGATGTTGATAAAATCGCTTTGGGGCATGCGAGTCGCCACCAGGGACTGATTGGCATCGCGCAGGACGGTTTCGGTAATTTTAAGCTGCATCTGGATCCTCCTTTTATCTGGAAAAGCGTTGATTTACGCAAAGCTTGACGTGTCAACGGTGCGACAAGCGCAAAGCAACTAAAAGTATACCTACCCGAGTCTCAACTGGCAAGTTAAACAGTTAATGTGGTGAAAATTCAGCAATTTTTGCATCTTTGTGAGAATATTTGACTGAAAAAACGAATACCGCCTTGGCAGACGATAGACAGTTTTACTCACTCATTATCCATGCATTTTTTGTTACAGCGATTATGAG
>CAYNZF010000118.1:0-2554 GCA_964401615.1 uncultured Oscillospiraceae bacterium | reverse complement strand
CGTCGCCTTGATTCTCGGTGACAATATTTTCTACGGCAGCGGTTTCATCAATAATCTTCGCGAAGCAAGTGACCGCGCCGAGCATGGCGAAGCGACGATTTTCGGCTGCTATGTCCATGATCCCGAGCGTTTTGGCATCGTGGAATTCGACGACGATGGCAAAGTGATCTCCGTTGAGGAGAAGCCGCAGCACCCCAAGTCCAACTACTGCATCACGGGCCTCTACTTCTACGACAAGCGCGTGGTCCAAATGGCCAAACAGGTCAAACCCTCCGCACGCGGCGAGCTGGAAATCACCGACCTCAACCGCCTCTACCTGGAAGATCAATCGCTTAACGTCAAGCTGCTGGGGCGTGGTTTTGCCTGGCTTGATACGGGTACGATGGACAGTATGCTGGAGGCCGCCGAATTCGTGCAAATGATCGAAAAGCGTCAGGGCATGAAGATCTCAGCGCCTGAAGAAATTGCCTTCCGCCATGGCTGGATCGACCGCGATACTTTCCTGGCCTCGGCCGATAGATACGGGAACTCGCCCTATGGCGAACACCTGCGCCGCGTGGCTGAGGGAAAAATCAGATATCAGTGAGAGCAGCAAGGGCTGTTTTATGGGGAGAATTGATATGAGCACCATTCTCGTCACCGGCGGGGCCGGCTTTATCGGCAGTAACTTCATCAGGCGCATGCTTAGGGAGCACCCGGATTACAAAATCATCAACATCGATGCGCTGACTTACGCGGGGAATCTGGAAAATCTCAAAGATCTTGCCGGCAGGGCGAACTACGAATTTTTCAAGGTGGATATTCGGGAGCGAGAGGCGGTTGAGTGGATTTTTGCCACGCATGATATTACGGCGGTGGTGAATTTCGCTGCGGAATCGCACGTGGACCGCAGTATTGAAGATCCGGAGATTTTTTTGACGACCAATATTCTGGGGACGCAGGTGCTTTTGGATATGGCTAAAAAATATTGGAAGCTGCAGCCGTTGGACAAGTACAGTAAGGACTACAAGCCTGGAGTGAAGTTTCTGCAGGTGTCTACGGATGAAGTCTATGGTGCTTTGGGAGCGAGCGGGATGTTTGTTGAAAGCATGCCTCTGATGCCCAACAGCCCTTACTCGGCTTCGAAGGCCAGTGCGGATCTGATTGTGCGTGCGTATCATGAGACTTTCGGTCTGCCGGTCAATATCACGCGCTGCAGTAACAACTATGGCCCTTACCAGTTCCCGGAGAAGCTGATTCCCTTGATGATCAACAATTGTTTGAATGACAAGGAGCTGCCTGTTTACGGCGATGGCATGCAGGTGCGTGACTGGCTGCATGTGTCGGATCATTGTGCGGCGATCGATACGGTGCTGCACAAAGGTGTGGTGGGTGAGGTCTACAATATCGGGGGAAACAATGAAAAGGCCAACATTGAGATCGTGAGGCTGATTATTGCGATTCTGGGTAAGTCTGAGGCTCTGATCAAGCACGTCAAGGATCGTCCGGGTCACGACCGCCGCTATGCGATTGACAATACCAAGATTACAACGCAACTGGGTTGGCAGCCGGCTTATACCTTTGAGCAGGGGATGCGGGAGACGATCCAGTGGTATTTGGATAATGTTTCGTGGATCGAGCGGGTGATTTCGGGGGATTACGCGAAATACTATGAGGAGATGTATTCGGTGAGTGAGCTGGGGTGAGGGGGTTTGGAGAATAAAAGAGGGCCTCTGTCGGAACCTTGTTTGTTATCCGTTGATAAATTAATTATTTAACAAATCTTTGCATTTGCCTAACTTACTGTTATATTACTTATGTAAACACTTTAATAAGCATGTAACAGAAGCGTGGAGGATGTCCTTGTGATCCGTCATATTGTGAGTAATCTCGAGGTCAAGAAATTCAATCGCAATCAGATTTATCGCTTTATTAATCAGTATCAGCGCGTATCTAAGCCTGAGATTGCCACTAATTTATTTGTCAGCATGCCGACCGTTCTGCAAAATGTTAATGAGTTGATTGGGAAAGGTCTTGTGTCCGAGGTTGGTGTGTTCAAGTCAACCGGGGGCCGTAAGGCGAAGGTTGTGGCACCGATTTATGATGCGCGTTTTGCCATTGGGGTGGACATCACACAGAACCACATCGGTATGGTTTTGACGGACTTGTCGGGCAATGTGCTGGAACATACGCGGCTTCAAAAAACCTACTATAATGACAAGGCTTACTACAAGGACCTTGGGGAAATTGCCCTTACTTTTCTGCAGGACGTGAAAATTCCACAGGAGCGCTTTTTGGGTTTTGGTTTTTCTGTACCGGGTATCGTGACCGCGGACGGTGAAATGATTACACATTCGCATGCGCTGCAATTTTCTAATCTGCCCAGTAGATTCTTTTCCAAACACATCCCTTACAACTGCCTTTTTACGAATGATGCGAATGCAGCTATGATTGCGGAAATATTTCACGACGCTGAAAAACAAACCGCTGTTTACTTATCACTTAGTAACAGTGTAGGTGGTTCAATCTTTTTAAAGAAAAACACAGGGGATCAACTGCTGCCGGGTTATGAAAG
>CAYNZF010000117.1:0-2980 GCA_964401615.1 uncultured Oscillospiraceae bacterium | reverse complement strand
TTGCACTTGCTGATGTGCTGACACTTGTATCGGTTTGAATGGTGGAACTGCCGTTACTTTCGCTGGGTGTCGTGACCACGGCGCTCGTGGAAGGTACTGTACTTGAGCTGCTCGCTGTTGTGCTTGGCTGCGGTGAGTAGGATACCTCGTGGCTGCGCATCATCGTAGCAGGGAGCTGCTCGTCGTCAGCTGTTCTGAAGGTGGATCTAGCTAAGGTAATGACCGCGTTACCGGGATTATTCATTTTGAAACTCACGTTGGCGAAATCATAACGGCCCTCACTCAAATTACCGCCTTCAGCGACCAGTTTAATGAGACCGGGAGAGCTTTCCTCCACTCCCAGTTTCATGCCGGCAGGTAAAACTTCAGATTCAATGAAGCTCACTTGCTTTTCGTCAAAAGTGATCACGAATTCGAAGGCGACCACGGTGGTGGGGACATTTCCGGATAAAGCCAAAGTAAATTGACCCTCAGCATTCGGCTCGGAAATGGTTTGCCAATCCAGTGTAGCTTGCTGAGCATATATCAAATTTGGTTGCAAGAAAGTTGAGATCAGAAAAATCAAAACGAGAAGAAGGCATGAAAAAGCCCGGACTTTTCGCATTCTACTTGGCATAGTTCGGCCTCCCTTCATCATTTGACATGCTTAAGCAATCAATTTTATCCCTTTGATGTGTTTTTGTATTGCAACCATGTCAAAAACATTTATGTTTCCGTCAATGTTTGCATCTGCTGCGCCAAGCAAGTGATCCGGAATCAAAGCGATATTTTTGATGTGCTTCTGAATGGCTACCATGTCAAAAACATTGATATTTCCATCACCATTCGCATCACCCAGAGCAGCAGGCTTAGTTGTTGGCGCGGTGGTCGGCGCGGCTGTAGGCGCTGTAGTGGGAGCCGTAGTAGGCGTCGGTGTCGGCGCAGTGCCCCCGGGAACAACAGTGGTCCAAACTTCGGCGGGTTTCTTGGCCCAGCTGCCATCATTTGAGGTGGGATAGGGCGCGGGCGTGTCCGGACTGGCTGCGTAGACAGGAATGAGGAAGGTCTTTGGCAAAGCGAGTTCACCTGCTCCCTTATAGGCATTGTACTGTGAGCGTCCCTCGACGGTCGGCGCCAGCACATTAGACATGTATTGATGCCAGATGTAAGCTTCGAGATTGCCGGAAGCCACGTTGAACTTTTGCAAATATTGCGTGTCTTGATTATCGTCGACATAAGCCCTGCGAATGAAACGCGAGCCTCCGCGAATGGATTTTTCGAGACTGTTCCACGGCAGGTCGTAAACTTTATTCGTCTCAGCGGTGGTGGTCAAACCAGTGGCGTAGATGATCCCGTTCAAAGCAGGATTATCACCGTTATAGGCACCGACATTAAAAACATTGTAGTACTTCGTTGTAGGGTAGAGTTGATCAGCGGTGAGCGCGTCGGGATAACCGGCCGTTTTCAAGATCTCAGCGGTCACTTGAATTTCACCGGTGGCCTGAGCAGTGACACCTGTACCTGAGCCGACCTCTTGTTTAATACGTGCTGCCAGGAAGGTCGGAAGCAGCTTCTCTTCATTGGCGACCTTCTCAATGGCCGGAATCATCGCGGTCAGAGCGGCATTGCCGGTATACATATTGGTCAGGGTCTTGGTCGCGCTGACATTTCCTTCTGTCGTCACACGTTCAAATTGAAAAATTTTATCCTCAGTCAGGCCGTTTCTGGGGTCAAGTAAATAGAGAATCGCATTCGGACTGGCCGCCACCCAGTTGGGTGTTTCCACGACTTTAAAATCCAGGGCAAAATCAGGATAAGTATTGTTGACCAGGTTGCGGGTCACACTGGCGGCTTCCACTTCCGTCACTCTTTGCAACGAGTGGGGAATGGGCAAGGCGATGAACTTCCATTGAGGATATTTCTCGTGCAAAACGGTCAGTTGATTGCGATAAGAGGGTGGAAAGGTGTTAAGTACCGCAGCCCATTCAGCCGTGATTCCGTTGGTCGGAACGGTCGGGTTTGTGGTGGCGGGTTTTGTCGTTATCGTTTGTTCGGCATCATTCGCAGCGAGATAGACGGTGCCTGAATTGTAGGTGACTTTATACCAGGTCGTGCCACCGGGCGTTTGACCACCACTTACCACGCCGAGAATGGTAAACGTTGTACCGCTGGGAACGGTAGCGATGATTGTACTGGTCGTTGAGGCGGAAGCGCGCAGGTTGTAAGACGTCTTGACCGTGACTTGATCTCCTGTGACACCGAAGGCGGCCACTTTATTGACTCCAAACGGAATCAGGCCCCCAATAATCAGGGCCATTACAAGTACAAGAGCCATAAATTTCGATTTGTTTGTTGTGTATAGCATGACATTACCTCAGCACAAACTTTGGCACATTTTAGCACGCTGACAGAGATAACGCAAAAAAATCACCGCTTATTGGCGTCGTCCTTGTCTCGGGAGCGATGTATTCTTCATTTTTTCTTGCGGGAGCAATGACTCTGTGGTATCATCTCTCTCGTCTTCAATACAAATTGCCGATTAGTGTAACGGTAGCACACCTGACTCTGGATCAGTTTGTGAGAGTTCGAATCTTTCATCGGCAGCCAGAAAAACCCTGTGAACTTCTTGTTCGCAGGGTTTTTTGATGCAATCGAATGAATCGCGTCTCAATCGAAAAAGTTTTCGGAATACTGCCGCACTTGGCGTTTGCGCTGTTCTGTAATCAGCGCGTCGATTTCATACTTACCGGTTGCGGGTATTTCATAGATGAAATCACCGATGACTGCTCGCTCGGGTAAAAGAGCGACCGGAATCTGCATGACCTGGCCTCGCGCAGTCTGCAGCATGACCCACTCCGCGGAAATATCAATAATAAATCCTCTTATCATGTTGGCACCTCCGGCGCGGTTTGCAGCAATGCGTCTGATTCGATTGTCCCTGCTCAAAATATTGCTCTCGTTTTGTTGCACTCCGGGCACACTCTGATACTTACATATTTAG
>CAYNZF010000116.1:0-2991 GCA_964401615.1 uncultured Oscillospiraceae bacterium | reverse complement strand
TTATGCCAGCAAAACAGACGACTGGTGGTATGAGCACCAGGGCACTTACGATGTAGAGTGGTCGGAGCTCTGCGACGACTGGAAAATGTATGCGGTCCAGGGCCCCAAATCCCAAGCGGTCTTAACTGCTCTGGTCAAAGATCCCATTGAAAATATGAAATTCTTCAGTCATGCGCCTAATGAAGTGCAAGGTTTGGATGTCATCATCAACCGAGGCGGCTTCACGGGAGAAAAACTCGGCTATGAAATCTATTGCCACGCGGTAGACTGCGACGCCCTGGAGAATTTGCTGCAGTTGGCCTGTAAGAGCTTTGGCGGCCGCGAGGTCACGGAGTTTCAGGTCTTTGCCTGGACGCTTCCCACCGAAGCGAACTTTTATTACATGAGAGACCTGGCCCATACCAATCCCTTTGAGGTCGGTCTGGACAAGAACATCTGCTGGGACAAGGATTTCATCGGCAAAAAAGCCCTTTTGCAAGTCAAAGAAAACGGAGCGTCAAGAGAAATGGTCGGCTTCGAAGTCCTGGCTGATGATTTCTACATCCGCGCCAAGCAATATGGCGGACCGGGTGAGCCCGTGTTCATCGATGGCGAAGATGAGGAAGTCGGCAGAGTTTCCAAAATGGTGTATTCATATGTAAAAGACGTGAGTAACGGATATATTCTGGCTGAGAAAGGCAAACTGCAGCCGGGCGACAAAATCAAAATCCATGGCTATGATGCTGTTATTACGATGAAAAACTGGTTATGATCCCTTCCGATGCCAGGGCAAAACCACGCAGATTAAAGAAAGGCTGTCAGGCATTCTCCAGAATGTCCCGGATAATATCCACCGTGCCGTCTATGTCAAAACGGGATGTCGAGATAGAGAAATCGTAGGAGGTGCAGACGCCCCACTTCTTGTCTGAATAGTAGTTGTTGTAGTTAGCCCGCTTCTTGTCCGTTTTCCGGATCAGCTGTTCAGCTTTCTGGGTGTCGACATTTTCGAGCGCCATGATTCTTTTCACCCGATCAGTTTTGTCCCCTGAAATGAAAATGGAGACCATGTCGGGGTCGTCCTTGAGCACTTCTTCAGCCGCCCGGCCAATCAGGACACAGGAGCCTTCTGCTGCGATTTGACGGATGGTCTCTGCCTGCATGAGGAACACTCTGTCATTCATGACATAGTAAAATGCGTCTTCATAATCAGCCTGATACGGATTGCGAATCCCCATGGGAAAACCCATGGCGGACCAAGTGGCCGGCTGCTCATCCACCGATTCTATCACCGCTTCGGAAATGCCATGCTCCCGGGCAGTCTTGGACAGCAGTTCCTTGTCATAACAGGGGATGCCCAAGCGCCCTGCCAGCTTGCGGCCGACTTCCCGGCCACCGCTGCCATACTCTCGGCTGATGCAGATAATCAAACGGTTTTTCATCGGCTTATCCTCCGCTTATCTTATTTATAATAATTATAACATTCGATACTGAAAGTCTGTGAAGCAACGTCTCCGGCTTGCGGTCAGACCAGCACGCGCCAGATGACCCAGAGCAGGACATAAGCGGATGTGACAGCCGCCAGCGTGTATGGAATACTGATTTTCATGAACGTCGCGTTCGAGACTTCATGACCGTTTTTGCGCAAAATACCAAGCCCCATAATATTGGCTGAAGCGCCTATCGGCGTCAGGTTGCCGCCCAGGGTTGCTCCTGCCAGAAGGCCAAAGTAGAGCAGCGTCGGATCGATTTTCATGACAGCGGCAATACTGGTGACGACCGGGAGCATGGTGGCGACGTAAGGGATGTTGTCGATGAAAGCGGATAGAAGAACCGAAGCCCAGAGCAGGATGCTGTACATCACGAATTCGGAGTTGCCGCCGATTTTGACAAACAACTTGGCGATCTCATCGATTACGCCCGCTTCCTTGATACCGGCGATGACAATGAAGAGGGACGCCAGCAGCAGAAGTGTAAAGTAGTCCATTTGCAGGAGTGTCCTTTTTATGATTACGATCTTTTTTTGACGAATCGTTTCATAAGCAATACCTATTATCATCAAAACGATGCAGATCAGGCCGTTTGTGATCGCAGGCTTTTCCTGAATGAAGGAGGCCAGGATCAAAAGGACGATGGTGCCCAGAAGCAAGTAGCTTGGAAAGTAATCCTCCACAGGGGTGATTTTTTCGATGTCCACTTTCTGACGGTATTGGCGGAACACGAACCATAAAACAAGGGTCGCAGCGGCCAGTCCAATTTGGACGACCCAGAACAAACCAGGTTTACCCTGAGTCCAGAAGAAGTCGATGAAGTCCATGTCCGCGTAGCCACCCAGGAGGATGGACGTTGTGTCACCAACCAGCGTGGCAGCCCCTTCGAGATTGGAGGCAATAGCGATGGCAATAACGCTGGGCACGGGAGAAATATTCAATTTTTTAGCAATCGTGACTGCCACCGGAGCGACCATCAGGACGGTGGCGACGTTGTCGACAAAAGCAGAGACGACACCCGCGAAAACGGAGAGCGCGAGGATGGTCCACTTGATGTTCGGCATTTTTTTGATGATCAGGTCGGCCAGCCGCGCCGGCATACGCGATTCGATGAATAAGTCGACAACACCCATGGTACCGGCAATCATGAGGATGACATTCCAGTCGACCGCAGAAAACACAGATTTAATGGGAAGAATTCCGAGGATAACAAATAGTGCCGCCGAGGCAAGCGCGACGTAAGCACGATATTTTGGCAAAGCAATCATCAAGACGTAGGTAATCAAAAAAAGGACTAATGCAAACAGCATGGCAGAGGCTCTCCGTTCTGTTTTTTCAACCTGCTGTCGGCAGGTAGTCAGTAAGAAGCCGGAAGCCGCAGAGTCCAAGCATCTTGACAATCGAATAGATCAAAATATTTCGCATTGAAAATCAGCGGTATTATAGTCGAATTGGCACCTGAATTCAAGGTTACGACGTACATCAAATCTTTTGCCCGCGAAACACCCTCGCGTACATCATGTAA
>CAYNZF010000115.1:0-3003 GCA_964401615.1 uncultured Oscillospiraceae bacterium | reverse complement strand
CGTAAAACGCGGCGTTTAAGAGCCATGGCCGCATCGTTTCGGAGCCACCAGCGCACATTGTGAGAGCCACCAGCGCACTTTGAGAGAGCCACCCTGTTTGGGCAGCTCTCCGTGCTAGATTTACATACTTCGCAGTGATTTTTTACTTTGGAAATTCATCCGATAAGACCCAGTGGCGATTCGATCTGCCAGTGCTTCACCAGCAACACCATTGGACACCTTCCCAATCCATTCGTTTGGATTGAATTGAGAAATAACGATCGTCGGATGCAGATCACGCCGCTGGTCAAGCAGGCGCAAAATAATCTGGCTGTCTTCCTCGCTCATGGGATACAAGAGAAATTCATCGATGATCAAAAGTTGTTTGCGCTTGAAGCGATTTCGATAGAGTCTGGATTTCTGCAGACCCTTCATCTTCTCAATGTGGTACTCCTCCAAAAAATCTGCCAGTTGTACATAAGCCGTGGAGAAGCCTCGACGACAGGCAGCCACCCCGATCGCTTGAGCGAAGTAAGATTTTCCTGCCCCTGTTGGTCCCATAACGACAATATTTTTCTTCGTTTCCATAAAACGACAGGCTAACAATTCTTTGGCTAATTGGCTGTCAAAGGTGCGGTTTGGAGTAAAGTCGACGTCCTCGGGACACGCCTGACTATTTTGGAAATTCGCTAAACGAATCAACTGTTCGGTTTTATTGTTTCTGCGGCCATAGAATTCACTACTGACCAACTCAAACAAGCGATTTTCAAAAAACTTATCGTCATAATCAGCATTCTCACGCTGATGCATGAGTGTTTCCAGAAAAGCATCCATCTTCATCGCTTGTAACATTGTATTGGTTTCTTCTGGCCTGTTCATGACTTTTCCTCCCAATACTGTGCACCACGGCGAAACCCGTTTGCCAAGGGCTCGGCCTTCAAGGTCGTAGGTTCGGGGGATTCATCAAGACCTTTTTCCAGCACCGTCTTGACCAAACTGTAACTTGGCTTGGTTTTAGCGTTCAATACATAGAGACAGACGGATTCCATGCGTTCTGGCGCATGCTTTTTTTGCAGGTTGATGAGGCCCAGTACTGACTTGTACCCTTGTTCGACGATGACACAGTTTTCCAGGATCTGAGTGCAGATTTCATGGGTGTAAGGGCCGATCTTCTTGGCCATAGCACTCAATTTCCCGGCATCGAGGCTGGAATAGAAGAGTTTATTTGGCGGCATATGTTCCTCTTCGGTCGAGTGTTTTTTCTTGGCCCAAAGCCGCTTGTGTTTCGCGACTGCCTCGCCGTGATAAAATAACTCTACGCTCGTATTCGTCGCCCGCACCTGTAGTATTTCCCCAAGATATTGATACGGTGCAGAATAGAAGTGCTTGTCGAAAGCCAAATGACAATCAAATTGCACGACGGCATCTTTCCAACTGGCCAATACATAGGGCGTAGCAGGCAACGGGAGCATATAGGGTTTTTCCTCTTCCACGTAGGCATCCCAAAGGCTCTCTCCTGTCTGCTCATTTCTTTTATGGACAATGGCTGCTAGCGCATCGGCTACACGTTCTTGCAAGTCTTGAAAGGACAAAATTTGCACGTTGCGAAGTGTCGCTATGATACGTCTGGAGGCCTGACGAACTGCGTTTTCTACGCTGGCTTTATCATTACTTTTCCGAACGCGGGCGGGGAGTACAACAGAACCGTAATACTCGGCTAATTCCTGATACGTGCGATTAATCACCGGCTCGTAACGATCGCTTTTCTGAATGCCGGTCCTCAAGTTGTCGGGCGTCAACGTCTTGCAAACTCCCCCAAAATAGGTGAACGCATGCACATGGCCAGTGATCCAAGAGGCCAGTTTCTCATCCCGGAAAGCTTCCGCATAGAAAAGACCGCTGCAAGGCAAGCAGCAGATGAACACATGTGCTTTAACAAAATTATTTTCGTCTTCATCAAAGAAACTAATTTTTGATCCGGCCCAATCAACCTCAGCTACGTACCCAGGCTTGTATTCTAAGCGAATGGTCGCTTTATGAATCCTTGCAAACTGGTGATAGTATTTGCGAAAATTTGTCTCCATGTAATACAGCTTATTGGCTTGTTTGCAGGTGGTCACATATTCTTCCCAAAGCAATTTCAACGTGACATGTGGTCTGGCTAACTCCCGATGCACATACTCATAGTCCGGCATACGATATTTCCCATTTGGTTCCGGTGCAGTCTGGCAATCCAATTCGTCTGAGAACGCTTGCTCATCAAGAGAAGCCAAATCCTCTAAACAAGTCCAGCCGCATCTCTTGCTGTGAGCTAAGAGAAGTGCCAGGGTGTTCCTTGAGATTTTGTAGCTTTTCGCTACTTGACGTTGGCTAATTCCGCTGTAGACGGCCCTCACCATTTCCAGATTTTGTGACATGTAAAACGCCTCCTTAATAATTTTGTCATCTCTGACTCCATCATTTTAAGGAAACAATTTCTAGGTTCAAAAGAGTGGCTCTGACGATGTGCGCTGGTGGCTCTGTTTTTGTGCGCGACTGGCTCTACACCTCTGCGCTGGTGGCTCTTAAACGCCGCGTTTTACGATAAAGGTTTAATCTTGAACAAAAAATCAGAAGAAAAACAGAGAAAAAAGAAAAACCTGAGAAATGATGCTGATATTGATACTGATATTGATATGGATACAGATTGTATACAGATTGGAAGCACAGGTAAGGATAGGTTAGTTCAGGAAAGGCAAGGGAAAGCTAGTATAGGCAAGGCCAGCTCAGGCAAGGCCAGCTCAGCTTCAGGAAAAGATAGGGAGTTTGAAAAAGGGGAAGAAAAACCCTTGCTAACAGAAAAAGCTATACAGGGTATCCTTGCCAGCTACTCAAATTATATTAACGATGATTTATCAGATGTTAAAAAGGAATACTTCAACAAGCTAATCACTGATTACAATATCAAGCCTGATTTTATCCAAGAAGCAATTGCTTGTGCCGACGGACTTTGTCCAAAAATTGCCGAGATAAAATGTCCATCAA
>CAYNZF010000114.1:0-3018 GCA_964401615.1 uncultured Oscillospiraceae bacterium | reverse complement strand
CCGGGTGTCTGTCCCAAGTTCAAGAAGAACTTCCTCATCAACCGTGCTCAGCTGAAAATCTTCCATCAATAAGAAGTCCGGTTTTCCAACACCCAGAAGTTTTTTAACTTCAGCGTAGCCTTTTCTGGCGATCGTGGTGCAGTTGGTTGAGCCAAACTCTGTAGGTATTTTGTCCGGCATTTGATGATTGATACTTGCCAGTACGCGTTCTCTCGGTGTCATAGCTTTCATTGCGTTCTCCTTATATGCTGAAGCGACTTATATCCAAATATTTAGATCAATTAAAAATTTCGAAGCGAATGTATCGTGTATAGAAGATCTCAGACGATCAAGTCTTCCAAAGTCTTAAGCACACCCTGCTCGGCCACATCCAGGCACATACGCGTGTAAACTTCGCCGAAGCTCTTAGAAGCAGCCAATGAAATCTTCGTAAAGCAGGAGGCGCCCAAAAAGTCCAGCGGCTCCTCGCTCCGGGCCAAGGCGAAATCTTCTTCAGTCAACGCAGGATCCACAATCTGGTAGGCCACCCCTTTTTCATCGACGGTGCTGCGCAGATACTGACGATAAACCGCCACGAAGAAGGCGATCCTCTTCAAATCCACCCCATGCACCAGCATCGCGTTGAAGGTATGCGCCATAAACATGGGAATCTTATTCCCTGCGTCAAAGCACAAACGCGAGAGCTGATCACTGACCGTCTGATTACCGAGCCGCTCCATGACAATCTGCTTGTAAACCCCGAAATCCGTACGGGGAGGCGGTGTCAAATAAGGCGTCACATCCAGATCCATGTACTGACGCAGGTATGTCGCGATGCGCTCATCCGCCACCGCGTCATTCACTTTGCGATAGCCCGCGAAAAAGGCCGGAAAGGAGAGCATCGAATGTGTCGAGTTGACGAAACCCAGCTTCATCGATTCGTAAATCGCCACGTTATCCGTGAACTCCGCTCCCACGCGTTCCCACTGCGGCCGCCCTGCCTTAAACTTATCCTCGATGACCCACTGCACGAAATCTTCGCAGTAAACCGGGGCCTGGTCCTCAAAGCCATTGATGCTCTGCAGCTTCTCAATGTCCTCGGGCAAAGTCGCGGGCGTGATCCGGTCCACCATGGTGTTAGGGAAACTGACATTATCCAGAGCCCAGCGATAAACCGCTTCATCCGCCTGCTTAAAGAAAGCCAGAAAAGAACTCCGGCAGACGTCGCCATTATGAGGCAGGTTGTCGCAGCTAAGAATCGTGATTGGACCCGCCTGGTCTAAAATCCGCTTACGCAGTCCGGCCGTGATGTAGCCAAAGACCGTGCGGGGCTGCTCAGTCAGCAGTAAATCGTGTTGGATGTCCGCATTGGCAAAATCAAACTCCCCTGTCTTTTTGTCAAGATTGTAGCCGCCCTCGGTAATCGTGAGCGAGATGATTTTGATCTGAGGATTAGCCGCCTTGTCTATGATGGCCGCGGGATCCTGCACGCCCCAAAGCAGCTCAACAAGCGAACCGATTTGATAATGTTCATCTTCTCCGGTGCGGCCAAAGACGGTCAAACCATAGCGGCCTTTCTGCTCAGTCAATTTCCTGAACAGACTTTCGTCCCTTTCCAGAATCATGGCTCCGCAGATGCCCCAGGCCTGCTGGTCCGCATCAGCCAGGAGCAGATGGGTGTAGTACTGCTGATGTGCTCTGTGAAAATTCCCTACCCCAAAATGGAGGATGCCGGGCGTGACTTTCTGACGATCATAAGTGATTTCGTGTTTCTGCATCTCGTTCACCTCAACTTCAATTTACTTTCCGCCACTAACAGCGTTTGCGCGCGATGGACATGCGGAAAACCTAGCCCCCAACGCGACGGTCTCGTCATTATTATAGTCTTTACATAAGAATATAGGTGAGATGTATAAATGCAAAGCTAAGTTTTCAGTCCAAATTTGCAAGTGAATTTTTTTATTAAGAGAAATGATGGAACTGTTCGGTAAAAGCTCAGTTTGTCATTTATTTGCAAAACTAGGCCATTAATGAGCTGGCTTTTCGCTTAAAACAATCCTTTCAGAAATTTCTTATAATAAAAGAGAGGCCGTCGCAACAACCCCTCCCAAGTGGGGTCCGAAGATTCTCCACCGCAATTACATCTTAATTCTACCATGAATTCCAATAATTTCAATCGTCTGGGTAATATATGTTAAAAAGTTTCACGCAAAAATCACAAACTAAAAATTGATTCTAGTGTTTGTTTGGTGGCTGTTCCTAAAATCCGATTGAACATACTTGTTGGTACTTTTCGTCTCAATGCATCAACAATTTCACCGAATTGTCTTATCAGTTTCTTTCTCTCGTTTTTTGCGAAACCAAGATTTTTCAACAAAACTACAAGCAAAACTAAATAATCGTCAATAAATTCAAATGTCAGATTAGCTAAGGTTGTCTCCTTTTGTAAAAACTGCTTAATTCTTTTTGGCGGGCTATCTTTCATAAATCGACAGTCAAAAACTACGGAATTATGAGCGACAGCGTTGCGTAGACCTTTGATAAAAAAAACTAATTCGTGGAGTAAATGACTATCCGGGTCTATCGACGTATCTGTTATGCCAATCTCGTTGGACAACATCTTTCTAGACTCCCCGTTCATTGTTTGTAAAAATATTCCAAATTGTCCTAAAGATACTATTTCAAAGATAACCCATATAGGAACAGGTTCGTTTTTGAGGTAGTAATGCTGGACCATTTTCAGGTCACTTTGATAACATCTGCTAATTGTTGAAAATATTTCATTTCTCAGGTTTAACCTTCTCTTCAAGGCGTCTTTAAATTTTTTATCAGATGTAGAAAATCTTCGATGGTCATCCAGAATCTTGTCATAAATTTCCGAAAAATCTTCTGAGCATTGGCTTATACAAACCTCAAGAGTGCGACTTTTTAAAGCTGTTTCAATAAACATTAAATGTGAATAAAAGAGCGCTTTAACTTGGCAATCAAATGTATTAACCGCAATGACTTCATCAAAATTTCCAAACTGCAGTTCGTTTA
>CAYNZF010000113.1:0-3084 GCA_964401615.1 uncultured Oscillospiraceae bacterium | reverse complement strand
CACGACAAATTTCCTCAATAATGCGTGAAATTTCACCATCATCAAAATAATGCAGGCAAAGATCCGCCACCACCACGTCTGCACAGGACTCGTCAAAGGGAATGCTTGCGGTCATGTCAAACTGGACCGTTTGAACGCCGGGATATCGCTCGTTGATGAGCCTGAGGGCTTCTTCAGAAAAATCACAGCTGAGCAGGCGCGCCGGCAGTTTGAGTAAATACTGGGTGTCATCCCCCCAGCCGCAGCCCAGCTCCACGATCAGCTGACCCGAATCAAGCCGGTCCAGACCGTACTTGTCCAGCCAGCCATCATAGCCGGACGCAGCCGGATCAAGGTTTTTGATGATCTCATCCCAATGGCGCGGTTCGTTTGGCACTACATCAACCCATTTCTGTTATCCCACACTGAAAAGCCCTGATTATACGCGATTTGATGCAGCGGATAAATCGTGTCTTTCATGTAAGTTTTAAATTTTTCTTTGCTCATATTTTCGTCGCGCAGGACAATTTCCGAATGAAAGACACTTAAATAGTCCTCCAGCAGCTTTCTGAAATTCTTGTTGGAGCCGGCGACTCTAACGCCTTCGAATTGCAGGTCGCAGTAGCGGTCGAACGAATCGCCCAGATCGGGCAAACGGTTGCTTTTTATGCTGTTCACATTTTTGAAGCACGGGATCAAATTCCAGAGCTCATCGTGCATGACGAACGACCAGGGAATAAAATGATCGATGCTCATGGCCCCATATCTCGCCATATTTTCACCGGTGATGTATTCGTCCACGTAAATGTCTTTGAGCGGGATGATTTTTCCGACTTCACTCCAATTATGCGTGGCAGCCGTCAGTTTCCTCGCCTGCGGCGGCTCCAGCTTAAACGGGATAGCCGGGACGTTGGGGTTTTTCTTCTGCAGGTAATTGATCAATTTGTAGTTCAGCCAGCCACTGACGATGATCTGATTTTCACGTAGATAGTTGAACCAAATTTGGTTGACCGTGATGGTCTCTTTGTCATTCACCGTTTTGCCGGTCTCTTGTTGAAGCACATTTTTGACGGACTCATTAGGATCCATAAAGCGGTACAGCGATCGTTCATCGGCAAAAGTCAAAGCCCTGATGGTTTGATGCTTCGAAGCCGCTTTGTTTTTAGGGATCTGATGTAATTGTTCTTCGTAAAAAGGGGTCAAAAGACGATACGGGACGTAAGTGTACAAAACTTTTCGCATCGCGATGAGTTCAACATCGTTTGTTCGCTCCAGAAAATCAATGAGATTTTTCCTGGGTTCGTTGGAAGGAATATTGAATTTCCGGGAAGTGTATTCGACGATTTTTTGAAGGGTATCCCTGTAGCCCAGGTTTAATTTATATTCAGCCACCATGTACCAGGCTGTGGCGATCATTTCGTTGACCAGCTCGGCAAAACTCAGTTGCTTCTTCCCCTGCACAACAAAGTGAAGAATACTTTTAAACCAGAACAATTTGTAACTGAGTGTGATGTTCTGATCGCTGAGCACCTTCTCCAGAAGGCGTACATCCAATTTGTCATATTGCGGGAGATAAATCACGACGGCCTCCAAGCATCAGGCTATAAAAGGGCTTTCGTTCACTTTTTGGATGTGTTACGAAATTGTTGGGGCTAACTAATGACTCAAATTATACCGCAAGGCTTTGCTTTATAGCTGAATGGATTAATTAAGCATATTTATTTCGATTTCCATTTTCTCTAAAGTTTTTATGATTTCTTCGAAACTTGGTGCATGCCCAAAAATCTTTTTCTGCCATAGCCTCCGGCAGCCTCATTTCGTAGGCCGTTGAAATGAATAATTCTTCACGATCACTGCTCTTCGATTTTGCAATACTATCCATTTTTCGCTTCCTTATTTAAACTCTTTATCATCTCATAGACCCATCCGGTCACTCGCTTGCTTTCATTAAGAATTTGCAATTTTTCTTTTTCAGTCAATACTCTGGCTATTTTTTGAAGGTCTCGTCCGGTGACATTTTCTCTACCAATCGTTTTAAATGCTTGAACAACAAGAGCTGCTTTGTAGGATATGTTGGTGAGTTCATTCTTATTGTCTGTGTGCTTGAATTTTATGGTCATTCCATCAAATTCATAGCTTTTATATGGACCGTCACTGATGTATACCCAAACTGCAGGTACTTGGGTCGTGAGCCCCAGCAGGTTCAATGCTGTGTCACCAAACTGAGCGATTGTCCAACCATAATTACGTGCAATAGCCTTTGCAATGCTGTCCACCTTTGGCGGGACATCTTTATTGAGCAGCGTGCTATAACGAGGTTTCATGTATATTCCTCGCATAATTCGTCGCAAAAGTCCGCCTTCGACCATACGATTTAAGCACTTATTGATTTTCACTGCCTCAGCTATGTCAAAAAAGTCAGAAGGAATAAAAATGTCGCCGGCACTTGACTCCGCAACTCTTTTTTTCACCTGCTCTAAATGATTGGGTCGTGACACTTTAATACCTCCTCTCGTCATCAATACTATATATTATTTATGACGGAAATTCAAACCTCACCTTCCTTCCCCAGCAACAAAAAAAGTTCCCGCCCTTGACGAGAACCTTTTTTGTTTTTTAAAACTCAAATTTTGACGATGGCAAGTTTCGTGAGACGTTTGTGATTTTAACCTTGCACAGCCGCAAGCAGCAAGCCTCAGCCGCAAGTTTTAACCGCAAGCTTCCGACCGTCCAAACTGCCCTCAGCCCAAAGCCAAGCTTATTTCATCGCTTCTTCGATCGCCACAGCCACGGAAACGGAGGCGCCGACCATGGGGTTGTTGCCCATGCCGATCAGGCCCATCATTTCGACGTGTGCGGGAACCGATGAGGAGCCGGCGAACTGCGCGTCGGAGTGCATGCGGCCCATGGTGTCGGTCATGCCGTAGGAGGCGGGACCTGCGCCCATGTTGTCCGGATGCAGCGTGCGTCCCGTGCCGCCACCCGAGGCGACCGAGAAATATTTTTTACCCTGCTCGATGCATTCCTTCTTATAGGTGCCTGCGACGGGGTGCTGGAAACGGGTGGGGTTGGTCGAGTTACCGGTGATGGAGACGTCGACGGCTT
>CAYNZF010000112.1:0-3125 GCA_964401615.1 uncultured Oscillospiraceae bacterium | reverse complement strand
GCGCGCGTACAAGGTCGTTTTATAGCCATTACCGGTAAACAGTAAGGCCAGGCTGGCACTCATCATGCCGGTTCCTATGAGGCCAATGTGATTGATGTTTTGTAGTTTCATTTTTATGCTCCTCTTTTTTTATATATGGATATTTGAATAACGGGCCGTTGACTCCGATTTATCTTTGCCGCTCTTGTGTTTGTGCTCAGTCCACTCCATGGCGACCGCAGAGGCCAGCTCATAATGTTCTTCGCAAAACCGGCACGCAGCCTCGCTATCACGGTCCATGAGCGCCTGGAAAATCCCCCGGTGAAGCCTTTTGAACTCGGTATAAGGCGCTCTGTTGCTGCTGTTGGTCACAAAAGTCCACTGCGACATATTTAAGATGAGCCAGATTTTTTCCAGGGCAGCCATACGCCCAGCCCGCACGATTTCATTGTGAAAAGCGATGTCCAGTTCCGTGTTCTGCATTGGTTTAGCGCTGTTGTATGAATGCATCAAGTCCTTGTACGCATTTTCGATTTTATGTAAATCTTCCGCGTCTTCACGAGCAATGATTTCTTTGATGGCAAAAGATTCCAACAAGGCTTTGATCCGATAGTTATCCCTGATGTCGCTATTGGAAATTTTTCGCACATGGCTGCCGGAATAAGGAACCGTATCGACAAAGCCCATTAAACTGAGCTCGCGGATGGCTTCACGGACCGGTGCCTGAGACACCCCAAGTTCTTTGGCGATGCGCGTTTCAATGAGTCTTTCGCCCGGCAAAAGTTCCCGGCTGATGATTTGATCCCGCAGGTAGTCCCTGACCGAATCGCACAGCGTTTCTTTTTTCAGTATCATGTTCGGCCCTCGTTATTTTTACATATTATCGATAATCGTTTAGAAAATCATAACAAGATTGCGCAGTCTTGTCCAGCGAAGATTTTGCCTGAGAAGATCGTGTGAGCGGACAGAGCGGAGATGCATAAAAAAACCGACCTGTCGCACACAGCGAGCGGTCGGTGCTTATGAGTTTTCAGTGATCAGCCCGGTAGATATTTCTTGAAATTAGGCCTTATCTGCTGCTGTTTTGTCGGCAGACAATTTACTGCAGAACATATAAAACTGAATGGTCAACCAACCGGCTGCCAGACCGATGAAGACATAGAGCATTTCAGCGAGAATGCAGTTGAGGTAATCAGCAATTGTGAAAGTGGAAAGAACACCGGCTGCATTAGCAGCGAAGAAGAGACCCGTTCCGGCAAAAACACTGGCCAAACTGACAAATTTCAATTTTTCAAGAGGCATCATGAAGAGGACGACGATAACCACAGCGACCGGAACAGCCCACCAGGGGGTAAAACCGAAGGCAATGGAGAGCATAAACATGGCGACCGCAGCGATGGCGCCGAATAAAATCGAAACGAAGGCTTTGGCACCACCACTTAAGCTGGAACCGACCAGGAAGTAAAGGGCCCATGCGACAAAGGAAATAAAGGTGAGGCTGATGGTACTGGGTGCGAAGACCGCGGCGGATTGAAGCAAGTTTGTGACCAGGTCGACGACACCGGCGAGCAGTGCGACGAGCACCACATATAGGACATAATGTTTGCTTTTCATTTTTTCCTCCTCTTGTTCTTGATTAACGATAAACTATGATATATTATCGATAATACATCATAAATTGATTATAAATTTTGTGAGTAGGCTGTCAAGGCGAAATCCTCTAGACCGCGACAGATTTCCCTTGTGCACGAAAATGCGTTTTCAGATTGTGCATATTCACCGTTCAACGCACTTAGCGGCTCTCCAAACATCAATTTTGCCGTGAAAAGATTGAAAACAGTTATCAATAAGCCCGCAACGCTTGTTGACATGAAAAATTCTGCTGATATAATTCAAAATAATAGATTATCGATAATATCAAATGTTAAATACATATCACCGCACAGAAGCCCCCAAGACAACAAAATGTACTGTTAGAAACAAAGGAGAAAATTATGGTCAATTTGGAAAAGATTACCCCCAATGTGGTCGCTTTGACTACCCGCCGCGGCAGCGACCCGGGTATCGTTTTTACAAAGGAAGGTTCGGTTTTTATTGACACGGCCCAATTACTCACCGACTTGCTTGGAATGATTGCGTACGCCAAAGAACGCGGACCCATCAAGTACCTCATCAACACAGAGGCTCACATTGACCATATTTTTGGCAACCATTGGTTTGCAGGTGTTTGTCCGGTCGTAGGACATGTAAAAATGCTTGACAGCTTCTTTATGGTCCCGCACGAACCGGTTGACCTGGGTGACGGCTACGACTACAGTGTGGACGTTTTGAGACGCCAGGATCCGGAAGGTCTTAAACTGATGCCCTCGCGCGCAGAATACATCATCAATAAACCCCAGATCACCTTTAACGACCAAATGACCTTGCAGGTTGGTGATCATCACTTCCACCTCTTTTACACCCCCGGTCACTCCGACTGCCAATCCGCGGTGTATGTTCCTGAAGAACGCGTGGTCTTCGTGGGCGACACCATTTTTTCAGGCGTCCAAATGTGGCTGCATACAGCCGACATCGATGCGCTCATAAACACCCTTGATTTCCTGGCTTCTCTGGATGTGGACTGGATCGTGCCCGGACACGGCCCTGTGGTGACCAAAGACTACATCGTCAAACAAAAAACATTGATCTATGATTGGCTCGCGACTGTAGGCGCAGGCATGAGCAAAGGCTGGAGCCTGGATGAGTGCATCAAACAGATCAGTTTTGCCGAACGCTTCCCGGTCGATATCGGTCAAGCGGAAATGATGGAATACATACAGAAATACAATGTGGTGAAGTGCTACAACTATCTGTTGAATAAAAAATAAGGATATGGTCATTTGAAGACAGGCAAATGTGGACGGGTCATCTGTTCATCTCTTGCATTAATGGCGGTACGTACTAATATTATATTAAGATAATGATATAAATGCAGTACAAAAAGACGGAGCGAAAATGCAGGTGCTTGAAGTGGAAACTGAAAAATTGATTTCCTTGATCGTGATATCGGATTCCCTGGGTGAACTGGGTTCCTCGGTCGCCCACGCCATCCGCTTGCAGTTTCCGGACCTGTTCGCAGCGACGCAACGTTTTCCTTTTGTATCAAG
>CAYNZF010000111.1:0-3543 GCA_964401615.1 uncultured Oscillospiraceae bacterium | reverse complement strand
CGCGGCGTAGGATACTACTTCGAAAAAGCACAAACAACTTGAGGTGAATGTGAGCATTTATTTAACATCCGTTAATTCGGAATTCAATCAACTGGGCATGCTTTTTATTGGATTACTGTCCGGCCTTATTATTTCGTTTATTATCTTTTCAATATTTTACAAAAGACGCAAACAAAGCAGCAGCCAGCAAGCCGTGAATGTTAAGTCGAAAATGGACGTCGAAGACGTCAGCATGGAAGTTATTTTTGAAGAACTTGATTTAGGCGTGCTGGTTTTCGGAACAGACAGGCGGCTGACACTGGCTAATCACGCAGCCGAGACACTGCTCGGAACAAGTGATTTACCCAAGTCATTGGAGGATTTCCTGACAAAGTACGGGGAAGAAAATGGCCTCAAAGCGCGATTTATTTTAAGCAAAGGACCAACCTCCGCTCAGTGGCATGACAGCGATAGAGTTCTGAGGATAGTCATTAAACAAAGTCGTGTGGATTCACCACAAAATTCCGGACACATCGTGCTTTTGCAAGATATCACTGATCAGGAATTGCAGGAAAAACAACGGAAAGAGTTTGTCGCGAATGTTTCGCATGAATTGAAAACGCCTTTAACAACGATAACGACCTATTCAGAATCTCTGCTTGACTGGGGTCTAGATGAAAAACAAAAAGACGGTGTACGCAAGGATTTAATGAGAATTCATGACGATGCCATCCGCATGGAAGGGCTGGTCGCGGATCTGCTGCTTTTGTCCAGTATCGACTCTCGAAAACTCCAAAATCGCATGGAGCCCTTAGACTTTAGTTTTTTAATAAAACAAACCGTTGACCGCATGTTGGTACAGGCGAAGGAGAAACAGCAACGACTAAGCTTTATGGAAATGTCGAAACTGCCGGTTGTATTCGGTGACCGATCATCTCTGGAAAGAGTAGTAAGCAACTTAATCAGCAATTCTATCAAGTACACGGATCCTAAGGGATCGATCAAGGTATACGTTGGGCGCGTACTCGACTCCGTATACGTAAAAGTGACTGATACCGGACACGGCATAGAAGAAAAACACATAGGTCAAATTTTCAATCGTTTTTATCGTGTCGACATGACAGGATCACGCATGTACGGAGGAACCGGTCTGGGTTTAGCAATCGCTCAGGAATTGGTGAGCATGCATATGGGACAAATCTCTGTTCAGAGCGCGCTCGGACAAGGCTCGAGCTTTACTGTTATGATTCCACTTGCATCTAAAGTATACTGTGACACGCTGACCGATGTACTTTCCAATGTAACTTTACATTCAGAGCTGCGCATCGCCGCAGCCAAGGAACTGGTTTCACAACTCAATGAACGTGGTGAATCTATCGATTCTCTGCGCGATTTAAGTGACGAACAACTCCAGAAATTGATTGCTCGTTTTGCCAACGAAGGCGACGAAAAAGCACAGACTGAAAATCAAGAAAAGCCGGTCAAGATTGAACGCTCTTCTAATACCGCAGTCGTTAAAAAGGTCAACCGACCACTAGCGACGACTGAAAAAAAATAAAATCGCTTATCAGGAGGACATATTTTGTCTAGTTTTATTATTCACGGAAAGAAACGTCTTGTAGGTTCTGTTGAGGTTTCCGGATCAAAGAATGCCGCTCTGGGCGTTGTGGCTGCTGCGATGCTTATCGACGGTCCTTGTATTTTGGAAAATGTTCCGCATATCGCGGATGTGATGATTCTTATGGAAATCTGCAGAGATTTCGGTGCCAGGATTGATATTCTGGAAAATAACAAAATCAGGATCGATGCAAGCGGTGTCTCAAAACGCGATAGTTGTTCAGACAAAACACGTGAAATACGCGCTTCTTATTATTTATTAGGTGCGTTACTCGGTAAACTCGGTGAAGTAAAAATGAGTTTACCAGGTGGCTGCAATCTCGGCACCAGGCCAATCGATCAACACATCAAGGGCTTTGAGGCACTTGGAGCTGAGGTGAATTCCGGGCGTGGCGATATCCATTTGAGTGTCAAAAATACTTTAAAGGGCAGTCGAATCTTTTTAGATGTAGTCTCTGTCGGTGCCACGATCAACTTGATTTTAGCCGCTACAAAGGCGGAAGGCTTGACAGTTATTGAAAACGCCGCCAAAGAACCGCACATAGTCGATGTAGCTAATTTTCTCAACACAATGGGGGCGAAAATTACCGGAGCCGGAACAGATGTGATTCGTATCAAAGGTGTCAAGCAATTGCCCGGTGGAGTGTACTATTCAGTCATTCCAGACCAGATTGAAGCCGGTACTTACATGATAGCAGCGGCAGCGACAAGAGGAGATGTGACGGTCAAAAACATCATACCGAAACACATGGAACCCTTAACGGTCAAATTGGAAGAAATGGGTGTGCATACTGAAGCCGGTGATGACTTTTGCCGTGTGTGGACTGAAGAGAATCAGGTGCTGGAATCCGCCAATTTCAAAACAATGCCATATCCCGGATTTCCAACGGATATGCAGCCCCAAACGACCGTGCTGCTCACGACAGCGACAGGAACGTCTCGGATGCATGAAAATGTCTGGGCTACGCGCTTTCAATATGTCGATGACCTGGTCTTGATGGGTGCAGATATTTCGGTTCAAGGCAATTATGCCATGATTGTCGGTCCTACAGAAATGAGCGGTACCAAACTCAGAGCGAGAGATTTGCGAGCGGGTGCAGCTATGGTGATTGCCGGTCTCGTTGCCGATGGTGAAACAGAAATCGAAGATGCGCATATTATTGAACGGGGCTATGAAAACATCGAAACTAAATTAACTGCCTTAGGCGCAGAAATTTGGAAAGCCTGATCGAGATGATTCAAAGTTCATTTATTCACGCAGAGGCGGCAAGTTGTAGTCTGGCCTCAGGCAGCAGCGGCAACTCGATCTACTTTCAGAGCGCCGGAACCAAGCTGCTGGTTGACTGCGGCATTTCGGCCAAACGAATCCGCGAAGGGTTAGCGTCAATCGATGTCCTGGCAAGTGATTTAACTGCAATTTTGATTACGCATGAGCACAGCGATCATGTTTCAGGTCTGGAGGTCTTAGCCAGACACTTTAACTTACCCATTTTCATGTCCGCAGGAACTTATCGTGAGTGGTCCCAGCGAGTCACGAGTGTATATACGCATGACGTTCATCTCATTGAGGCCGGGACAAGTATAAACATTGGTGATGTCGCGGTTAATGCTTTTGCCACTCCTCACGACGCAGCCGAGCCGCTTGGTTACAAAATTGACGATGGAAATCATAGTGTAGCGGTGTTTACCGATCTCGGTATGATTACCCCTGAGCTCCTGTCCGCGGTTTCCGGAAGTGATTTGGTATACGTTGAAGCGAATTATGACGTTAACATGCTGTGGGCCGGACCTTACCCGTGGCCGCTCAAACAACGCATTGCAGGCGAAAACGGGCATCTTTCCAATGAAGATGCTGGACAGGTAATTGCCGATCTATTGGAAAATGGCAGTCAAGAGTTCATCCTTTCACATCTTTCTGCTGAAAATAACATGCCTTCTCTGGCGGAT
>CAYNZF010000110.1:0-3704 GCA_964401615.1 uncultured Oscillospiraceae bacterium | reverse complement strand
ATTTGTCGTGTGATGAAGTCGGACGGACGACTCTTATGTCGGCTAAACTCTGACAAAGACCTGAATTACGGCGCAGGTCAGGGTGTTGAAGTCGAGCCGGGGCTCTTTGTTTTCGAGGGGCATAAGAAACGCTTTTTCAATGAAAAGCTGATACGGTCGCGCTTCGCTGCCTTGGATATCGAAGATTTGTTAGAATATGAATCGCGCAAATATCCCATGGTGAAGGTATTCTGGGAGTTTGTGGGGAAGCATCCCCGATGAAAAAATCATTGTAAAAAACAGGCGGAGCAAGCATGCAGTATTTTCAAAACAACTCGACCGACCCTTACTATAACCTGGCTTTTGAAGAATTTGTCTTTACCCACTATAAAGAGGATGACATTCTCTTAGTCTGGGTCAATGAAGCCGCCGTGGTCTGCGGCCAGTACCAGAACATTTTCGCGGAAGTGAATGTGCCTCTGGCGCTGGATCAGGGCGTGGCGCTGCTGCGGCGCGAAAGCGGGGGCGGGACGGTCTTCCACGACCCGGGCAACCTTAACTATACGATGATCAGAACGACTGAAACGGGCAGTGTCGGTTACGCGCCCTTCCTGGAGCCCATGGTGGAGGCGCTTTGCAGCCTGGGCTTGCCGGCCTCGACCAATCGCATTTGTGACATCACCCTCGCGGGTTTGAAAATATCGGGCAGCGCCCAAAGAATCGTGAAAAACCGCGTGCTGCACCATGGGACCTTGCTGTACAACAGCGATCTGGCTTCTCTGCGCGCGCTGGCGAATGGCCAGCGGGAACATTTTTCATCCAAGGCCGTGAAGTCTTCGCCCTGGCCGGTGACCAACATCATCGAGCATCTGGCGGACAAGACGATGTCTGTAGACGAATTCAAACGGCAGCTGGCCGCGGCATTGCTCACCGACGACGCACGGATCATGTCGCTGACGGAAGCCGAAGAGCAGGCGGTGCGGCAGCTGGCAGACGAAAAGTACCGGAGCTGGGAGTGGACCTTCGGACACAATCCCCCCTTTACATATGCGCGTCAGCTCGACGTGGCCGGGCAGGCAGTCGAGCTCTCCTATTCGTCCAGGCAGGGGACGATTCATTCTTTATGCTGCTCACCTTTGCCCGAATGCTGGAACGGTGCCGCGAGCGCTCTGGAAAACCAGCCCTTGGATGTTACAATACTTAGAGAAATAGGCCAAAATTGCGCCGGCTGTGAAAATATCCATCAATATATGTTTTAGGAGACAATGAAAATGAAAAACGAACTCAAAATGCCCCGACTTAGACCGGAAATGGAGCAGGGGGTGCTCTGCGCCTGGCTTAAGGAAGCCGGTGAAAGCTTTAAGAAGGGCGAGGCGCTTTTCGAAGTGGAGACTGAAAAAGTCGTGAGCCGGATCGAGGCGGTCGAGGACGGAGTGATCACCCGGCTGCTGGCTGATGAAGGGGATGCGGTGAGTGTCGGTGCGGTGATCGCTGAATTTGAGACAGAGCAGGTGGTTTAAGTGATACCGAAACCCGAATGGCTGAAGGTGCCCTACAATGAGGACGCGGTCAACGCCGTCGCCGAAATGATGCAGGAGCTCAGCCTGAACACCGTTTGCAAAGAAGCCAGCTGCCCCAATCTGGGTGAATGCTATAAGAAGCAGACGGCGACGTTTATGATCCTGGGCAGCCATTGCACGCGAAACTGCAGGTTCTGCAATGTCAGCTGCGCCAAGCCCGATGAGCTTGACCCCGACGAACCGCAACACGTGGCTGAAGCAGTGCAGAAGCTGAAGCTGCGGCATGTGGTCGTCACCAGCGTGACCCGCGATGACCTGGCGGATGGCGGGGCTGAGCATTTTGCCAAGACAATCCGCGCGATCAAGGCCATGACTCCTGAGGTTACGGTGGAAGTTTTGACACCGGACCTGAAGGGCGATACCGCGGCGCTGGATACGGTGCTGGAGGCGGGGCCGGATGTGTTTAATCACAATATGGAAACGGTGCGTGAGCTGTACTCGCTCGTGCGGCCGCAGGCCATCTACGAACGCTCGTTGGGGGTGCTGGCTTATGTGAAAAACAAGTTGCCCGAGCTCTTTACCAAGACCGGTTTTATGGTGGGTCTGGGCGAAACAGAAGAACAGATCTTCACTTTGATGGACGACATTCTGGCGACCGGCTGCGATCTTTTGACCATCGGCCAGTACCTGCGTCCCAGCCCGGAACACGCGGAACTGAAGCGCTACGCCACGCCGGAGGAATTTGAACATTACAAGCGCGTCGCCTTGGACAAGGGCTTCAAGCATGTCGCCAGTAGGCCCCTGGCCCGCAGCTCCTATCAGGCGTATGAAGCGCTGCAAACGGTAACGGAGAAAAAATAATGATTTACGTGGAGACCGGCACGACCGATGTGTATCTTAATTTTGCCATTGAGTACTATCTGACCACCGTGAAAAAGCTGGCCGAACCGGTGTTTATGCTGTGGCGGACGACACCGACGCTGATGGTGGGGAAGTACCAGAACACCCTGGAAGAAATCAATCAAAAATACGCGGATGAGCACGGGATCAAGGTGGTACGGCGCATGTCGGGCGGCGGCACGATTTACACGGATTCGGGCGGCTGGCAGTTCACCTTTATCGAATATGAGGACACGGACGAATTCATTTCAATGAATACATTGCGCCGGTGATCGACGCCCTGCGCGCGCTGGACATTCCGGCTGAGTTTAATGGACGCAACGATCTGGTCATTACGGGCAAAAAGTTTTCCGGCAATGCGCAGTACAAGCTGGACGGCAGCACCGTGCATCATGGTTCGCTGCTCTTCGCCACGGATATCGAGCACATGGTCGCGTCGACTACCGTGGATGAATTCAAAATTATTTCCAAGAGCATCAAATCGGTGCGGGAACGGGTGACCAATATCAGTGAGCACCTGCTGCAGCCGATGGATGTGGATGCGTTTAAGCAGCACATGATCCACTACATCATGCAGGGCAGCGACAAGCGCTATGAGCTGAGCGAAGAGGATCTGGCCGCGGCGCGTGAGATTGCCCTGGAGCAGTTCAACAACTGGAACTCGATTTATGGCTTGTCCCCGAAGTTCAGTATCACCAAGATAGGCCGTTTTAAAGGGGGCAAAATCGAGCTGCGCCTGGACGTGAAAAAGGGCGTGATCGCGGGGGCGGCGCTGTACGGCGACTTTTTCGGCACTGAGAAGGTGGAGCGGATCGCGGAGGTGCTGAGCGGCTGCCTGTATGAGCGGGAGGCGGTGCGCAAGGCGCTGCTGGGGAGCCATTTGGAAAGCGCCATCTATGGTGTTACGCCGGAGGAGCTGCTGGAACTGATCGGGCCGTAGCAGGGTCTTCGGACCTTCTTTGATCGCACAACTTGTCCTGAAACGAATTTTTACATAGGAGAAGTGGTGCATCATCTGACTCACGCGCAGGCCGCAGCCCCGGGTTACGCGGAATATTATTTGTGGTGTATTCGTCTGCAGGATGACAAAAACATCGATACCATTTTTGTGCCTGAATACCTCTGGGTCACCGCTCCCGACGCCAAATATTTTCCGGAGATTTGAGAGGCACTTTCGTTTAAGCGGAACTGATATCAATCTCATAATCGCTGTAACAAAAAATGCATGGATAATGAGTGAGTAAAACTGTCTACCGTCTACCAAGGCGGTATTCGTTTTTTATTCCGCCAATCTTTCAAATACAG
>CAYNZF010000109.1:0-3707 GCA_964401615.1 uncultured Oscillospiraceae bacterium | reverse complement strand
GAATCATGCGCACGCATGGTCGCGGGTACTGCTCGCAGCATGGGCATCGTTGTTGAAGACTAAGAAATACGAAGGAGAATAAACAGATGAAAAGAGGCAAAAAGTATCAAGAATCTGCCAAACTCATCGAGCGCTCTTCGACGTATGAGCCGATGGAGGGTTTAGAGTTAGCTATAAAAGCTGCTCCGGCCAAGTTTGATGAAACAGTAGAATTACATGTTCGTTTAGGGGTTGACTCCCGTCACGCTGACCAACAGGTCAGAGGCGCGGTCGTTTTGCCCAATGGTACAGGACGTACCGTTCGTGTCCTGGTTTTCGCCAAAGACGCCAAGGCTGATGAAGCCAGGGCAGCGGGCGCCGATTATGTCGGTGCAGAAGAATTGGTCGCTAAAATCACCGGTGAAAACTGGTTTGAGTTTGACGTTGTCATCGCCACCCCTGACATGATGGGTGTCGTCGGACGCATCGGCCGTGTTTTGGGTCCCAAAGGCTTGATGCCGAACCCGAAAGCGGGTACGGTCACTCCTGACGTCACACAAGCAATCAATGACGCCAAAGCAGGTAAAATTGAGTATCGTTTGGATAAAAGCAACATCATTCATTGCCCGATCGGCAAAGTTTCGTTCGGCACCGAAAAATTGTACCAAAACTACCGTGCGTTGATGGACGCAATTATTAAAGCTAAACCGTCAGCGGCCAAAGGTCAGTATGTCAAATCTGCTACCCTGAGCTCCACGATGGGCCCCGGTGTTCGTCTGAACACCACAAAAGTTTAATTCCAAAGCAACAAATTGAACATGAGAAGCGCTGTTTCAAACGAAGCGGCGTTTTTTTATGTTAATATTGAGACACATTTAACGCATCATTTGATTCGAACAAAAAAGATGAAGGTGGATTTATGCATATTCAACATTTAACGCTCAGGGTCAAAGATTTGGAAGAATCCATTCGCTTTTACGAAAAGGTGACTGAGCTTAAAGTCATGCGTCGCTTGTCAGAAGGCAACGCGAAACTGGCGTTTTTAAGCAGCGGCGAAGGTGAAACCGAATTAGAACTGCTGCACATACCCGGCAGCCAGAGTTACGAAGGCAAAGGTCTCTTTTTGTGTTTCAAGACCGACAAATTGCAAGAGCAGCATCAGCTCGTTGTCGAACTTGGCTTGAATCCTTCGCCCATCCAAAACCCTGCTGACGGCACACATTATTTTTATGTCTATGATCCGGATGGATTTTCTGTCCAGTTGCGATCGTTTTGAAAATTCGCTCCGTTACTGAACGCGAAGAGATGGGAATTTAAAATATGAACCGTATTAAGCTTGTCGTAGTTGATATCGACGGGACAATATTACATGATGATAAAAGTGTAGACCGAGGTCTCTTTGATGTTGTTCAACGTCTCAAGAATAAAGACATCGCGTTTACTTACGCCACCGGCCGCAACATTTATTCGACACTTGAATTGATGAAAGTCTTACCCTTTGACTATCCTTTTGCTATCAACAATGGTGCGATGATCTGTTCGACCGGCTTGGATATTATTCATGCCTGGTCCATTCCCAGTGCCTACAATAATGCCTTGCTGGGCTTGTTGGAAGGCCAAGATCAAGCCTATTTGGCCTACGCACAAACAGAGCTGATTTATGCTGGAACAGACCCGATACTGGACAAATTCAGGCAGTTTTTAACCGACAAGCTGCAAGTCAGTGAATTCGACGCAGCGCGTGATTACAGAAAGCTCGATTTTTACAAAATCACCGTCAATTCTACTTCCTGGAGTGAATTTGAAGACTTTATCAGTAAAGTGACGACAGAGTTCACGGAGCTGCGGTTTGCGCGCAATGAAGGACCTTTATATGTGATGTCTTCACCGGAAGCTACGAAAGGTCAGGCTCTTGAACGGATTTGTGCGGAAATGGGCGTGTCTCTGCAGGAGTGCATGGTCATTGGTGATAATCACAACGACCGCTCCATGCTTGAGTCAAGCGCTGTGTCAGTGGCAATGGGAAATTCTGAATCTGAAATTTTGGAATTTGCGGACATCGTCATCGGAAGTAACAACGAAGATGGAGTCAGTCGATTCTTGACGGAATATTTTTCGCTTTGACATAATCGCTGATTACTTAGGGGGTGACATAATCGCTGATCTCTCACAAAAAAAATTTTGGTGATTGACAAGCTTCAATTTTGCCTCTATAATCTCTTCGTGACCTAAGACAGCAGGTGCCCAGTGCATAATCCGGTTTACCGTCCTGCCGAGGTGATGATAAAAGAGAATCGTATTTAACGGTGTTTTTTAACATTCCTCACGTCTGCGGACATGAGGAATTTTTTGTATAGGAGGTACTGTAATGCCCAGTGTAAAAGTTTTAGAAAACAAAAAGAGCATCGTCAATGGTTTAACCGAAGAATTGAAAAGCGCTAAGACATTGGTGGTAGCGGATGCCCGTGGTCTAACGGTCAGCCAAGACACCGAACTGCGCAATGCTTTGAGAAAAGCCGGCGTTAACTACAAAGTAGTTAAAAACACACTGATCAACAGAGCCGCCAAAGAAGTGGATTTAGGGGAACTGGAAGAGATCTTTAAGGGTCCGACCGCCATTGCCTACAGCGCGGACGATGTCATCGCACCGGCCAAGGTAATGAAAGAGTTTTCCGACAAGTTTGAAAAGCTGAACTTAAAGGGAGGCGCGACCGAAGGCCGCGTTGCTTCTCTGGCAGAAATTACGGCTTTGGCTTCAATCCCACCTTTGGAAGTTTTGTACGCTCAAGTGGTTGGTGGACTTATTTCACCTATCGCGGCTTTGGCAATTTATTTAAACGAAGTTGTGAAGAAAATGGAAGCATCAAACGCTAAAACTGCAGCGGAAGTTGCCAGTTCAGCCCCTGCTTCAGAAGCTGCTCCGGCAGCGGAAGAAGTCGTCGCAGAAGCTGCTCCGGCAGTGGAAGAAGTTGTCGCAGATGCTGCTTCGGCAGTGGAAGAAGCGGTTGCTCAAGTTGAAGAAGTTACAGAAGAGATTAAGGCTGAGTAAAAATTCGCCTATAAAAATCATGGAGGTTTATCATGGCTAGTGAAAAAGTAAGCAAATTCATTGAAGAAGTAAAACAAATGACCGTTATCGAACTCTCTGAGCTTGTCAAAGCTCTCGAAGCAGAATTCGGTGTATCTGCTGCTGCGGTTGCAGTTGGTGGTGGCGGTGGCGCAGCTCCTGTGGTTGAAGAAATCGAACAAACCGAATTCACCGTAATGTTGAATGGTGCCGGCGCATCCAAGATCGCTGTCATCAAGGCAGTTCGCGAGCTGACAGGCTTAGGCCTCAAAGAAGCCAAAGAGCTGGTTGACACCGCTCCCAAGGCTGTCAAAGAGAATGTAAGTAAAGAAGATGCGGAAGCAGCCGCTGCTAAACTCAAAGAAGCCGGCGCTGAAGTAGAAGTAAAATAATCATTTTCCGATGTGCTGAAAAAGGCCTACTACTGTAGGTCTTTTACGGCCTGTCACTCCATAATATGCGGTTCGCTCGTACCCGGATTGGTGTTTTTGTTTAAAATATTTTTTACAATTTCCGGCATTAATCTTGTTGACATCAGCGGAGAGTACTGATAAGATATCTAAGCGTGTTGAGCACAGCACAGTGCAAGGTAATTGTTAAAAAACACTTTGCGGTTAAATATTTGGCGGTATAGCTCAGTTGGCTAGAGCATTCGGTTCAT
>CAYNZF010000108.1:0-3798 GCA_964401615.1 uncultured Oscillospiraceae bacterium | reverse complement strand
CAAGGAGAAACAAATGTTGAACATTGAACTGAACACCGGGATCCCCATGCCCATGCTTGGGCTGGGCCTGTACAAAATGAATTCCCCCGAGGAAATGACTCGGATTATCGCCGCGGCTTATGATGAAGGCTTCAGACTGCTGGACACGGCCGCCATGTATCAAAATGAAAGCGAATTGGGTGCCGCGCTGAAGCAGCTTGAGCTGGAACGAGACAGCCTGTTTATCACAACCAAGATCTGGGATGATGCCCAAAGCGGGGATCTGGTGAAAGAGGCCTTCGAGGAGAGCCTGAGACGGCTGGATATGCCCTTTGTGGACCTGCTCCTCCTGCATTGGCCGGTGCGAGAAAAAACAGCCCAAAGCTGGGCAATCCTGGAAGACTTACATAAAGCGGGTCTGGCCAGAGCTATTGGTGTCGCGAATTTTTTGGCCTCTGACATCGAAGCGCTCAAAAAAACGGCCCGGATTTTACCGGCCGTCAATCAAGTTGAAGTTCACCCGAGGCTCAATCAACGTGAACTGGTCCGCTATTGCCAGGATCAGGGCATCGTGGTGCAGGCCCACTCCACCATAATGAGGGGCCGTTTGTCGGATAACGAGCTGCTGAATTCGATCGGACTTCATTATGGAAAATCCGTGGCTCAGGTCATTTTGCGCTGGCACTTACAGAACAAAGTCTGTGTGATTCCGAAATCAAGCAGAGCGGAGCGCCTGAAAGAAAATTTTGACATTTTTGATTTTGCCTTGAATGAGGTGGAAATGGCTGCGATCGACGCGATGAACAATGGTGAGCGCTGCTGTAAAGATCCCCAGACGCTCGATTTTTAATCTTGTAAATCAGAAAGAGGCCAAAAAGCCATGGAGACTCTATCCAGAGAAGCCCAACAACGTCTTGACCGGGCCGCGGAGGCTGCCGGTATTCCCTCGTTGATTCTGATGGAACGTGCCGGAAGTGCTGTGGCGGATTACATTAAAGAACACTACGAATCCAACTTTGTGGTGCACATTTTCTGCGGCAAAGGAAAAAACGCCGGAGACGCCTATGTGGTGGCCCGTTTACTATTGGCCGCACTCTTTGAAGTCCATGTATGGGAGCATGACAGCTTGTCCGCGCGCAAGGCTGAACTGGCGAAAACCGACAGCGGAATCATGCGCAAGGCCATGCGCGGGATGGGCCTGGAACCCAAAGCGGTAAGTAAATTTCTGAGTGGAGTCACACGAAAAAACATCGACTTTCTGGCTGAAGACACCGAAGCGCTGGTCGTGGATGGTCTCCTGGGCACGGGTTACGACACGAAAAGGCCCCTCGAAGAGAAGCTGGCGGTACTCTGCGCCAAACTCAATGAGCTGCAGGCCGCTGAATACATCCACATCATCTCCATCGACATACCCACGGGCGTGGACGCGACGACCGGCTTGACCGATCCTTTTGCCCTTACGGCCGATGTGACGGTGACTTTTGAGTACAATAAAACCGGCCTGATTTCTTTCCCGGGCGAAACACACAGCCGTAAAATCGTGGATGTTTCGCTTGGTTTGAGCGAGTCCTTTCTTGAGGCTTTCTGGAGAAAAGAAAGCACTTATGTCGATTACCCGGATTTTTTGGACATCGCCAAGCTCCTACCGGCGCGCCCCAGGCATGCCCATAAAGGCAACTTTGGCAAAAGTCTCGCCATCTGCGGTGGTGCCGGCACGGCCGGCGCGGCGGTTTTATCCGCGAAAGCCGCCATGCGCTCAGGTTTGGGCATGCTCACCGCCCTGGTGCCGCGCAGCATCTACGCCGCCTGCCTTAAAGCTGCGCCCGCGGTGATGTGGGTGGAAATGCAGGAAGAGGACGATGATCTGGCTGCGCAGATCGAGGCTTTGCTCAAAGACAAATCCTCCGTACTCTTTGGCTCGGGTTCGACTGAGCTCACAGCTGCACAGATGGAAATAATCCTGCATCAGCTTGAAAACAGTCCGGCGCCGCTCGTTTTGGATGCCGCCGCACTTAATTATCTGGGGGAAAACAAAACGCTGGCCGAGCATTTTTTCAAGCAGCGCCTTGGGCCAACACTGCTGACGCCGCATCCGGGTGAATTTTCCAGACTCGCGCCTGACCTGGCACGGGAGGACATCAGCCGTATCGAACAAGCTGAAAGGCTGGCCAAGCGCTGCCGGGCCTTTGTGGTGCTGAAGGGCGCGGCTACGGTGGTGGCTTCGCCTCACGATCAGATCAGCATCAATCGAACCGGTAACAGCGGCATGGCAAAAGCGGGGAGCGGGGACGTGCTGGCCGGGATGATCCTGGCTTTTTCGGCACTGGGGCAGCCGGACAGTTTTGCCGTTCTGCAGCTGGCGGTTTTCGCCCATGGCCTGGCCGCTGACCTCATCAAAAGGGGTGCCAGCATCTACGCGGTGAGTGCTGAAGCCATGATAGAAAGCATCCCCGAGGCGCTGGAAATCTTAAGCCACCCCGACGAAATCATCGACGCCATTTTATCTGATCAAGAAGAAGACTAAAAGGAGTATTTATGAGCCCTAAAAATTATGTCATCAATCGCTCATGGGCAGAAGTCAATCTGGATGCCATCGCTCAAAACATTCAGGCCATCCGGAAAATGACCTGGAAAAGCACGGAGATCATGGCCGTCGTCAAAGCGGACGCCTATGGTCACGGCGTCGCGCACGTCGCGAACACCCTGCTTGAGAACGGGGCGGACCGCCTCGCGGTTTCACTGCTCGATGAGGCCATCGAACTGCGCCAGATGGGCATCCGTGCCCCTATCATGATACTCAGCTACTCCGACCCGCGGCGGGCGCATGAAATCGTCAAGTATCGTCTGACCCAGACCGTCTATTCCTGGGATTTGATCCATGCGCTCGATGAGGCAGCCAATTTCCTCGGTCAAATTGCGCCGGTGCATGTCAAAATCGATACAGGCATGGGCCGCGTGGGTCTGGTGGCCGGCTTCGATTCGGTCAATGACATCAAGACCATCAACAGCCTGCCGCATGTGACCGTCGAGGGGGTTTTTACGCATTTCGCGACAGCCGACGAGCTCGACACGAAATACATCAGAAAACAATTCGGCCGCTTTATCACCATCTGTCAAGAACTCGAAAAAGCCGGCGTGTACGTACCCATCAAACACTGCTGTAACAGCGCGGCGACTTTGAGATTTCCGGAAATGCACCTCGACATGGTTCGCCCCGGACTGATTTTATACGGCCTGCTGCCGGACAACTGCGAGTCTTTTGCCAGTGAGTTCAGACCGGCCATGAGTGTGAAATCGAATGTCATCATGACGAAAACCCTGGCTGCCGGCCAGTCCATCAGCTACGGTGCTAAATTCACTACCGAGAAAGAGAGCCGCATCGCGACCGTGCCCATCGGTTACGCGGATGGGTACATGCGCGTGATGAGTGGGAAGGCCAAGGCCCTCATCAGTGGTGTGGAAGTGCCTGTCGTGGGCAATATCTGCATGGACAGCTGCATGATGGACGTCAGCGAGATCGATCCGGTCCCGGAATTGGGCGATGAAGTGGTCTTGTTCGGGCATCAAATGGATAAGAACGGCAAGATTCACGTGCTGCCGATTGAGCGTTTGGCGGAGTGGGCGGGCACCATCAACTATGAAATTACCTGTCTGGTCGGCAAAAGAGTCCCCAGGGTCTACCTCAGCCACGGCAGCGTGGTCGACATCACCTCGAAAATCTGGTGAATTTGATAGCGGCTGCTCTGGACGGACCTCACCGTCGGGCATTGTTTAGTATATCCATCGCAAGAATAAAGGGTGGCGCAGTTTATCGGCCAC
>CAYNZF010000107.1:2811-3966 GCA_964401615.1 uncultured Oscillospiraceae bacterium | reverse complement strand
TAAACCATTATTTATTTTCATGAGGAGCGCATGTTTATGTCTGCAGAAAGCTATTTATCCCGCGGTGTTTCACCCACTAAAGATGAAGTGAAAGCAGCGGTAAAAAATCAAGACAAGGGTGTTTTCCCGGGGGCTTTTTGTAAGCTCGTAAGTGATTTGGGCGGTGATCCTGATTATTGCACGGCGATTCACGCGGACGGTGCCGGCACGAAATCATCGCTGGCTTATCTTATATATAAGGAAACAGGTGACTTAAGTTATTTTTCCGGTATCGCGCAAGACTCACTGGTAATGAACACGGACGACCTGGCCTGCATCGGAGTGACCGGTAATTTTTATCTGTCCAACACCATAGGCCGCAATGCTCACCGCGTGAGTGGCGCAGCCATTGCGGCTGTGATCAAAGGCTATGATGAGATGATTGAACGACTGGCCGAACAAGGCGTGATGGTTCACATGACCGGCGGAGAAACCGCTGATGTTGGGGATCTGGTTCAAACATTGATCGTTGATTCGACAGTATGCTGCAGAATCGCGCGTTCAGAAGTGATCTCCGCCGCTAATATCAAACCCGGTTTGGCCATCGTCGGCCTGGCCTCGTATGGTAAGGCGACATATGAGGACAAAGCCAATTCAGGGATGGGTTCGAACGGACTCACCGCGGCCAGGCACATGCTTTTGCATCATGACTATTACGAAAAATATCCGGAGACATTTTCTCCCACAATCGCTGAGGATAAGGTCTATTGCGGGCCATTTCACGTGGAAGACAAGCTGCCGGGCAGCGAAATGACGGTAGGAGAGGCCATTCTTTCACCCACGAGGACCTACTTGCCGGTCCTGCGACAGATTTTTGAACTCTATCAAGAGCAGATCGTCGGAGTCATCCATTGCACGGGTGGCGGGCAGGTGAAGTGCAAGGATTTTGGAACGAACGTACGTTATGTTAAAGATGACTTGTTCCCGATTCCCCCATTATTCAAAGCCATTTTCGAATCGGGAAATATCCCGGCGAGAGAAATGTACCAGGTCTTCAACATGGGGCACCGGATGGAACTATTCGTACCTGAGTCACTGGTGGAGGCCATTATTGCGGTGGCGGCTGGTTTTGATATCGAAGCCAGACGCATAGGCTATACGACAGAAGCAAGCGGT
>CAYNZF010000107.1:0-2711 GCA_964401615.1 uncultured Oscillospiraceae bacterium | reverse complement strand
CGATCAAGCGGCACATCGATCGAAACAAGCGGACAATGGTCGAATCCGGAAGTCAGAGTCGTAGAAGTGGAAGTGAGCAAGGTCAGCGATGGGGACACGATTCGGGCGACGGTCGACGGAAAGAACCAACGCGTTCGTTTGATTGGAATCGACAGCCCTGAGCTCGCTCACCCCGATGACGGAATTGAAGAGGAGTACTACGGAGCCGAGGCCTTCGCTTACACAAAAGAGATGCTGGAAGGTGAGACGGTCTATCTCAGTTTTGATGAAGAAATGTACGATCAATATGATCGGATTCTCGCCTACCTCTGGATCAACGATCCACGCGGATATGAAGAAGACTACGCTTTTGCCAAAGAGTATCAATTTAATTGTCTGCTCCTGGAACAAGGCTATGCCAAATTCGTCAGAATTCCGCCTAACTTGACTTTTGCCTCGATTCACAAAGCATTAGCGGATGACGCTAAGGCTGAAAAGGCAGGACTCTGGGCTGAACCTTAAGCAGAAAAAAAGAGCCGAAGTTCTCAAACGTTCCAATTTATTTTACCTATGCAAGGGTCGCTGTCGGTTGACAAAGGCCCTTTTTAAAGTTATTCTGTTAATAATAATAATTATCAATAAAACTATTTTCAGACTTATAGAAAGGGATAAAACGATGGAGAACGACGAAAAAAAGAAACTGACTACAGTGGCGGGAGCACCGGTTTCCAATAATCAGGATTCCATGACTGCAGGACCCAGAGGTCCGATGATGCTTCAAGACGTCTGGTTTTTGGAAAAACTGGCTCATTTTGACCGGGAAGTTATCCCGGAACGACGTATGCACGCGAAAGGCTCAGGAGCTTTTGGTGAATTTACCGTGACACACGACATTACAAAATACACAAGAGCAGGTATTTTTTCAGAAATCGGTAAAAAAACAGAGATGTTCGTGCGTTTTTCAACCGTCGCCGGTGAACGCGGTGCAGCCGACGCAGAGCGTGACATTCGTGGTTTTGCCATGAAATTTTATACCGAAGAAGGGAACTGGGATCTGGTCGGAAACAACACACCGGTTTTTTTCTTCCGTGACCCCCTCAAATTTCCAGACCTTAATCACGCGGTGAAACGTGATCCCAAAACTAATATGCGCAGTGCTAAAAACAACTGGGATTTCTGGTCAAATCTCCCTGAAGCTCTCCATCAAGTGACCATCACCATGAGTGATCGTGGTATCCCTAAATCTTACAGACACATGCACGGCTTTGGCTCACACACCTTTTCAATGATCAACGCTGAAGGCGTGCGTCATTGGGTCAAATTCCACCTGGTCTGCCAACAGGGCATAGAAACGATCACGGATCAGGAAGCTGCTGCAGTCGTTGCGCAGGACCGTGAGAGCAATCAGCGTGATCTCTTTGAAGCCATCGAAAGAGGCGATTTCCCGAAATGGAAGATGTATATTCAGGTCATGACCGAAGAACAGGCGCGAAATATGCCTTATAATCCGTTTGATCTAACCAAAGTCTGGTACAAGAGTGAGTTCCCCCTGATTGAAGTCGGCTATTTAGAATTGAATCGCAATCCGGAAAATTATTTTGCCGATGTTGAACAAGCGGCCTTTAATCCGGCCAATGTGGTTCCGGGCATCAGCTTCTCGCCTGACCGCATGCTCCAAGGTCGTCTGTTCTCCTATGGTGATGCGCAGCGCTATCGTTTGGGCGTCAATCACCACCAGATTCCTGTGAACAAAGCGAAAAACCCTACCCATTCATATCATCGCGATGGTCAGATGCGGGTGGATGGAAACCACGGAGGACTGCTCCATTATGAACCCAACAGCTACGGGGAGTGGCAGGAACAGCCATCCTACGCGGATCCGGTGGAGACCGTGAGTGGCGACATCAAACGTTGGAACTTCCGCGAAGATGACAGTGACTACTACACCCAACCCGGAAAACTATTTAATTTGATGAGTCCTGAAAAACAGCAGCTCCTGTTTGAGAATACCGCCCGTAACATGCATGGGATTCCTGTTGAGATTCAACAACGTCATATTTTGAACTGCTATAAAGCAGACCCTGAATATGGCAAAGGTGTCGCCCGGGCCTGTGGTTTAGACATTGCGGACATTGTATAATCGAAATCACGGAAAGCCGAAGAGGCCTGCGCACGCGGGCCTTTCTTACATATTTATACAGGTGGAAAAGTGATGAAGCACAAGGTCAAGAAAACTTTACTGATAGCGGCAGGGATCATTTTGCTGCTTTTGGCGACGATTGGTCTTGTGCTGCCCATTTTGCCAACTACACCCCTTGTGCTTTTGGCCTCCTTTTGTTTTATCCGAAGTTCAGAAAAATTGTACGATTGGTTGATCAATCATCCACTGTTCGGACGTTACCTCCGCAATTATTTACTTTACAAGGCGGTGGATCGACGCTCAAAACGCTTTGCCATGCTGATGTTGTGGTCTGGTTTGATTCTTTCCATGATACTCGTCGACAAACTTGTTTTATATATTGTTTTAACTTCGCTGGGTTTGGCTGTGAGCCTTCACATTTTGAAACTCCGCACAATGACCGCTGAGCAGGAGGCTGAACTATGCCGGGAAGACACCAAGTCGCAGCAGCAATTATCGGAAACGATCAAGGTCAAATCCTGATATGTCAGCGTGGTGCGGGAGGATCCTGCGCTTATTTGTATGAATTTCCGGGTGGCAAAACAGAAGCGGG
>CAYNZF010000106.1:0-4089 GCA_964401615.1 uncultured Oscillospiraceae bacterium | reverse complement strand
CAAACATCGGCAGGTAAGAGCGCGTCTTATTGTCCACCTCGACCCCATTTTCAATGTCCCTTTGGGGGCGTCCATTCGCATCCGTAAAGTAAAAAATCATCACGGTGGTCAAACCATAAATCCCATAATCCGGGTCAATCAATATGGTCAGAAAAAAAGCAAGCAGCACAAAAGATAGACCGAGCCAGACCGCGATTTTCCTTGGTACTGTCAGTCCGTACAAATTGACACGCTGATTAAATTCTCCCGGATCCGCGGCACCCGGCCCCTGCGCGCTGACAGGCTGCAAGATGACGCTCATGTCGGGCCAACCATAAATCAGCAGCTCAATACCCATCAGAGCAATCAATGCGAAAGTAAAAGTAAAGAGCACATTGGTCCAAAGATCCACTTGAAAAACAATCTCGCATATTTTGAATAAGGCTTGAGTGAAAAGGGCCATCAGAAAGAGCCGCAGCAGGTAACGTCGAATGTCTCGCGTCCGCCTCATTCCGACGACGATGAGGTAAGCAAAAGCAGGAAAAGCCAAGCGTCCGATTAATCTAATCAATAAATACATTTCAGGGCTCAATGTGCTCTGAAATAAATGAGCGTAATGATCCAGGAACATCAGCAAGCAGGCAATAATTTTTAACCACATCGTGCTGATTCCTCCCGAAAACTAATTTGATGTCTCAAATAACCGTCTGTTTTGAATTTATTTTAGCACAGCGTGTTGACTTAAAAAAACTTGTGCTGTTATACTCTGTGCACCGCAGAAAGATTCATAAAGACACAGCAACGCCCACTCATTCCTGTGGTGCGACAAAAAGCGTAAATCTATTGTTCCTGTTGTTAAAAAAATAATATGAGGTAGCAGATGACTGCAAATACTTTCAAAGGCAAAGGTAAAGCCGACCTTCTTGAGATCGTCCGCTTGAGCCAAATTATGCCTGTCGATGAAGCCGAACAGATGACGACTGCGCAGCTGCAGCGCCGTTTGAAAGCCCTTCAAAATGCCGAAACCACGAATACCGCTGAAAAGTCCTCCACGCGGTCTGAAAAGCCTGCATCAAAAACAAGGGCTAAATCAGCGAAAAAGATTCCGCCGGAGCCAACGAGTCCCTTGGAAAAGAGTCCGCTTGAAAATTCAGATGCTGCTGCGGATAAACCGAAAGCCAAGCGAAGCAGCACAAGGAAGACCAACGTAGCGGCCACAGAAAAAGCTGAGCGGCTTGAAGAACAAGCACCTGAGGCCGATGCTGCGTCAAGCTCCACGCCGGACGAAGCTCCGGGCGAAGCAAGCACACAAAAGCATCGTGGTCGCCCTAAAAAAACAAAAATAGATACAGGCGGCGAGCAAAATAATCAAGCTGCAGTTGACGTCTCAGGCGAGAAGGTCAGCGCTCATGCCGCCGAGAGCGTGGCCGATGCAGCCGCAGAGTCTGTTGGCGCCCCCGCTGAGAAAGCGCCGGATGCCGCTGCAGCTGCAGCCGCCGGTAGCGTGGCCGATTCCGGCGACGAGACGACCGCTGTGACAGCTGCCGAGAACACTGTCGCTTCAGGTGAAGTAAAGACCGCTGTTACAGCTCCTGAGATTCCGTCCGATAGCAGCGACGAGCAGTCTGCCTCAGCCAGCGATGTCAATCATGAAATAGAGTCATCTTCTTCATCAAATAAGTCGGTACCCAGATCTAATACGGGCAGAAGAAGACAACAAACAAATAGCAGGGACAGAAATTCACAAGCCAATTACATCGACAAAGGCAAAGATTCCAAAACTTCCGAGAACAGCCAACTCAAGCCAGAAAGCAAAGCTGAAGGTGAGAACTCAGAAACCAAATCAGCCGCAGCCGCAGTCCCTGTCCAGGAGCTGCCGGTCTCAGTGATCACGAGTTCTCTCAATGAGCTGACTGAAGCCGGAGGCGCTGAAACCGGAGGCGCTGAAACCGGAGGCGGTGCGGACCAGGCAGACGTGACGTCTACCTCAGGCAATGTCTCTGAAAACGGTAAACACAATAAACATAAATTTGAAAACCGCCCCATCACCTTCGGAGAAGATGTTTCCGGCGTTCTGGAACTCATGCCGGATGGCTACGGTTTTCTGCGACGTGATAACTATCTGCAAGGCCCCAAGGACATTTATGTACCACCGCAATTTATCCGTCGCTTTAATCTGCGCGAGGGTGATTTTATCTGCGGTCCGGGCCGCATGCAGAGAGACAGTGACCGCTACCAGGCGCTCCAATTTATTAAAACGGTCAATGGTGAAACCACCGACAAGGTTTTTCGCAGAGTCAATTTTGACCGTTTGACCCCGGTTTATCCGAATCAAATGTTCAAGCTCGAAACCTTACGCAATGAGCTTTCGACAAGAATCGTCGATCTGATTTCACCGATTGGCAAAGGGCAGCGCGGTATGATTGTTTCACCGCCCAAAGCAGGTAAAACGATCCTTTTGCAAAAAATCGCCAATGCCATATCCATCAACAATCCGGAAACAAAACTCATCGTACTGCTGATTGACGAGCGTCCGGAAGAAGTAACCGACATGCAACGCTCGATCAATGGCGAAGTGGTCTATTCAACATTTGACAAAACACCTGAAAACCATGTCAAAATTGCGGAGCTGGTCCTGGCCAGAGCGATGCGTCTGGTGGAAATGGGTCAAGATGTAGTGATTTTACTTGACAGTATTACCCGCCTTTCGAGGGCCTATAACCTGACCATCAACCCAACCGGGCGTACCTTGTCCGGTGGTCTTGATCCGGGTGCTTTATATGGACCGAAAAGATTCTTCGGTGCCGCGCGAAAAATCGAAAACGGTGGCAGCTTGACCATCATCGCCACTGCTTTAATCGACACCGGTTCACGTATGGATGAAGTAATTTTTGAAGAATTCAAGGGAACGGGAAACATGGAAGTTTATCTGGACAGAAAACTGTCAGAAAAACGAATATTCCCCGCGATCGACATCAATCGTTCCGGAACAAGGCGCGAAGAACTTTTGCTTGAACAACACGCGCTTGACGCAGTCTGGTCCATCCGTAAGGCTTTTGGTCAACTGGATTCCGGTAATGTCACCGAAACGATCATCAATTTACTGCTTAAAACGCAAGACAACAGACAATTCATTTCATCAATAAACGTTTCACTGAGTAACAAAGGTTTGTTTGATTCGATGCGTTTGGGCCAGGGTCAAAACGGAAAATAACAGCTGAATATTTAATTCTCAATGCTTAACGAATCAAAAAGGCTGAGCCGCGAATGAAGCGCACTCAGCCTTTTGAAAATCATTGGAATTGCTGAACCGTCAGAAAAATTATCCGACCATTTTGACAAGAGCATCCACTACACTTTGCAGTACTGCGACGGTGCCGGAGTTGTTGATCTTACCTTGTTCATCCAGAAGACTTTCAACGTTGCCGATATAAGCCTCTGGTTGTTGAACGGTGCTCATGTTAAGGAAAGTCAAGGGTTGACGCAAATGATGGTTAGCACCGAAACCGGCGAGGGCCCCGATTGAATTGCTGACGATGGCTGCCGGCTTACCCGCCCAGACATTTTCGCCCCAGGGCCTGGAGGCTACGTCAAGCGCGTTTTTCAGAGCTGCAGGAATGCTGCGGTTGTGTTCAGGTGTCACGAACAAGACTCCGTCAAGGCTGCTGATTGTGTCGCGGAAGGGTTTGTATGACGCGGGAGTGTCGGCGAAATCAAAATCCTGGTTGTAGAGGGGCAGATTGCTGATGTCGACCATGACGGCTTCGTAGCCTGAGGGAAAAAGCTCGAGCATGTTCAGGGCCAATTTCTTGCTGAAAGACTCCTTGCGAAGGCTGCCGACGATGATACCAATTTTCTTTGACATAATAATTCTCCTTAAATCTGTGTCGCATTTCTTTTGAAAGCAACGAATTTTAAATTTATTTGCGAGTTTGCATTAGCTAACTTTCTTCTCAAGTTTATCACTAATTAGTAAAAAAGCAAGTCCTTTTTTTTAAAGTTTCAATTTTTTATGACAAATTTTGTTAGCCCAATTTATGTTCATTTCATTTCGCTAATATTGACAGTGGGAGGAGAATAGCATATATTATCAAGGTTCTTAAGCCTGTT
>CAYNZF010000105.1:0-4095 GCA_964401615.1 uncultured Oscillospiraceae bacterium | reverse complement strand
AGAGTAAACCCTCATCCCCCTGCTAATCATAAAATCTCTCCGTTTTTCGGTACGAAGTCCATCATGTGCCTTTTGATGCACAATTGAGCCCTCAATGGTACGAACATTTTCACTCCACTGTTGCTCAATGTGAATCAAAGCCCACTGCCTTTTGCAAAATGAATAGTGCTGTATTCCTGAAATGAGCAACAAGTCATCGTCTTTGTACATTACACCATCCTTGAACAAGTTACACCTTCCGGCATTTCTTCAAGATTAATTGCAACGACATAATCAGAGTAATTGCGTGCGGGGGCATCCCCTATTTTTCGTTTTACGTCTACACGGTCGAAAAGCTTGTAGGATGGTGCATTCCCGAGGGAACTTTCATGTTTGAATACAATCAACTCACGGACTGCCATTTTGCCACGGGCAGCTGAATGATCATGTTCGAACATATTGATTATTGCTTCCCACAACAAATCAAGGTCATCCTCGCTAAATCCGGTAACTGTCTGAGCAAGGTTGGCCGAGACAAAACCCTCAGCTTTATAAAGCCCGTAAGGCACGATATGCTTTCTGCCCATTTCAGTATCTTTTTTTAATGCATCTGCTTCAGTTGTTATTGCAACACGCGTGATACTTATTTCCTGTGGAACAATCGGTTCTATACTCCTGGCAAAAGTAAGCTGCACCGGCCCTCTTACCTGACCCGCGTTTAAAGCAGATTTTACAAATGTGGTCATAACCGCGCCAAAAGTGCGAATGTCAAAAAAGTTTGCACACATAAAGTCTCGAATAGTTTTATCAATTTCGTTTTTATTTATTTTTGCGAAATCGACTTTTCCCTCTTTGGTCAAAGGCACATCACATTGTTTGTATGCTGATTGGTCACTGGAATTGAGGGGCACGTTTTCTTTAATGTAGATTTTATACCCTTCCGTATCACCTTTTACGGTTTCTACATAATTGCGAATTTTTCGTTTCAAGCAAACATCGGTTACGAGTCCGTTACCTGTTTCGGGGTCCACACGGGGCATATTGCCCGCATCCGGATCTCCATTTGGGTTACCATTTTCGACGTCGAAAAGAATCACAAAGTCATAACGATTTTTTATTGCTCTAGCCATTGTTCTCATCCCCCTCAGTTTTTCCTGTATCACTTCGTTTTTTGTATTTGTCTTGAACTTGATGGTAGTAACCTAAAATGAATTTTCCTTGATCCTCAAGATTTAAATTGCTAGGAAAAGCTCTCCCACTCATTGAAATGAGATCGAGCAACTGTCCAATTTCCTTCTCGCGATAATCAGCAAATTTAGGCGTATTGGATTTTTTCAGTTTTGATAAATGGTGCTGAGTAAGTTTTAACAAAACCGGGAATGAAATAATTGGCGTCGCACATGCAGACGCAAAATATTTATCTTTTATTGTTGTATTTACTGTTGTTGCCTCTGTTTGGATTCGTTCCAAAACTGCGAAAAGTCTCCCCAGCACATAAGCTTTGTCTGTGCACGTTTCATTTAGAGCCACTGTCAGTACCTCCCCATTAATATTCTTGTTTTTGATGAGAAATGCTTTTATTGTTGCCGCTTTGTTTCGGTTTACCGATTGTTCTGCTCTCACTCTCATGATTATCATTTGTAAAAGCATTTCAGGGTATCGTTGATTCGCTAACACAGCCCTAAAAAAAGAGCCTGTCAGTAACGGTGAGGCAACACGTGTACGTGCGTTTTTTGAAGTCGTCTCTTGGAGAAGCCAAAAAGGTGAAACAAATTCGTAATCGCCTGGACTTCTCACGATTTTCATACGTTCGTAATGGGCCTCAATATTGTTAATAAATTGGCCGAAGTTTCCACGAAGAAAGAACCTCACCGAAAGCCTGGCAGCGTTTGGGGAAATTCCCAAAACATAAAAAGGAGTTTCCCAATTTATGAGTTCTCCGTTGATGAACTGCCCTCTCGATATGCGCCCCATAATGTCGGATAGTTGCTCACTTGCATCTGGTTTTGGATTTGTAGCAAAGGCAAAAATATCAGCGTATTCCTGATTTTGACTCTCGGACCAAAAAACAATGGTTGTTTCTCCCATTTGAATTGAATGCTTCCGGTCGGCAATCAATTTATTTAATACCGTTGTGTATTTAAACATCGCCTCCTCGCTGATTGGTGCATTTTCACCTTGTGAAAAACTATGTGATTCGTATGCAGGTGCATTAAATCCCACTAATGATGCCCCAGCGGTTTGGGCACCCGGGATACCCTTTATTTTGCTGTGAATTCGTGCGATTGGTTTACCAATATCACCGGTTATGGCACAAACAGGTCCGTTGCTAACTACTGTTTTTTGCTGATAATGGCGCATCCATGCGGCCGTTATTTCATTCACTTCAGTTGCTAGTTTGCCATCGTAGCGAAAAACAATATTGCCCTTCTTTTTCAATGTGTCAAACATGGGTCCAATTATAGGATGACCCAGAACTTTTACCGGTGACCATTTTCGAAAATGTTTAACAATCGCTAGAGCAAATGGATTGTTTATATCGGCCAGAATGTCTTCGTGTAACTTTTTTGCCGCCTCAAAACAATCCATTTCCCGCTGCCTAATTTTATGCTCCTTTTCTGAAAATTCTTTTTGTTTGATGTCAATACTCTCCACACCTAATAAGTATTTGGATGTATCACATAAAAAGTTCGGAATAATCCCCGATGATCTCGTTACAGCCTCTGGCACAAGAATTTCCTTTGGAAGCTCAATCGCAGAATCTTCTTTTCCCTTGACTTTATTAGTTACAGTAGTCTGGAGATGCATTACACTGATAATTTCGCCTTCAGAGTCCAAATTTAGTGCTAGCGTAACCTTGGCAACCGAAAAGCCGATTTTTGCTACTTCACCATTTTCAGCAAGTATGTCGTAATAGCGATTTAATGCTTGTAAGCTCATCCGATCACCTCACAGACGGATGCATCAAAGTATCCATCGTTCAAAACGACTCGTGCGAATCGTGGTGTAATATTTTCTAAATCTGCATAATCAAAATCATAGAACATAAAGCCAAGGTCTTTCGAACCTTTTAAATCCTCAGGACAAGAATAATTTTCTTTTGGTTCAGCTTCCTTGAAATACGCGGGAAACTCCCTACAACCTAAATACGCTTGGTGGTAGCATTGACCTTTTCTGATTCGGCGTAAAATCATTGGATAGAACTTCTTTGACAGGTCTTCTGTGCCTTCGTTATCATCTAATTCAAAATGTGATTCAATGATGTAACGCACGTCCCGCAGCATCAATGACGCACGCTGTTGGATGTCACTGGACGTTGAAATAAAAAGTTCCTTGTCTGATCCTGTCATTGCTTGGTGCACATTACTGCTGGAAATTTTTGATTTCACTTCATTTCGACGTACATTTGTAAATCGTATCGGATTGATTATCTGAATCGCATCAATTTTGTAAGTTAAGCCCGGATGCCAAAAAATGGCCTCGAGAATTCCTCTTGCAGCCGAAATCGTAATCATATCGTATGATACCCTCTCGACTTTCATTTCAGGTCTGGTAAACAGTGCGTAGTCACCCCAGACTTCAATTCGAATTGTGCCTTTTTTCTCATCAGTCATGCAATCACCTCCTCCCTAAAATATAAATTCTTCTTTGTTCAAAAAACACATTGAAAAACGGCTCTGCCTTTTGCCCGCTAAACAAACACTGCCTGCCCTTCTCCAGGCACGCTAAATCCGCAATCTTCGTCGTATGCACTTTCGTCGTTCAATATAAAAATTTCCTTGTCCAATGATTCTAAAATCCCTCGAACAAGCAAATTTTTGACCTGATAAGAGCGTACTTCAACTGTATATAATGACACTTTGCGCAGCATCTTAATATTGCGATATCCCCCATGCAAATCAGCAAGTTCCTGTCTGATTTCTTGGTTCGGAATAATGACCGACACTGTGTTCTCATCGATAATTTTGTAACTGTCTGCGATGTCTTTAAATGGATAACTCTGCAAAGCTGTTCGATCCTTGTTCATCATAGTTACCACCTCTGGTTTCGTGAGGCGATTCATGATATTGAACTGATCTAGAGAATTCGCTTTGAGATCAAAGAGTGCATCAAAAT
>CAYNZF010000104.1:0-4104 GCA_964401615.1 uncultured Oscillospiraceae bacterium | reverse complement strand
CATGAATTGAGCGGTTTTCCGTCAAAAAGAATCGTGCATGCCCCACACTCGCCTTCATTACAGCCTTCCTTGGTGCCTGTGAGCAAGAGGTCATCCCTTAAGAACTCCAGAAATGTGCGGTGGACTTTGACGGTTTTTGTATATTTTTCACCATTGATGGTGACGGTGATTACTTTTTCTCTCATTGCGTTCCCGCTCCTTCCTGTAAACGACTCAAAGCCGTGTCAATTGTCCTGGGGACAATCGCCTTGAGCACTTCGCGGCGGTATTCTTCGGAAGAACGCCAGCTGCTTCTTGGTCTGGCTTCGGCAGCGGCTATTGCACCGGCTGCCAGTATAGTTTCGGCGGATAAGTCCTTGCCTTTCAGGAAGGCCTCCGTCTCCGGCGTCCGGATGACCGTTGGAGCTGCGGTTGTAAGGGAAATCCTGACCTCGTCACAGCGTTTTCCATCCCGGCTGCTCAAGACGACCGAACAGCCCAGCAGAGCCAGATCCATGGACTTACGACGGGTAAATTTGGTATAAGCCGAGCTGCTGTGAGGGGCCGGTGTAGGTATTATGATTTTGACAAGTAACTCACCTGCCTGCAGGACGGTTTTTTTCGCCCCCAGAAAAAAATCTCTGAAAGCAATGGTTCTCATGCCTGATTTACTCTGCAAAACCAAAGCGGCGTCCAGGGCCAGAAGCGGGCCCAGGGTGTCTCCGGATGGCACGGCATTGCAGATGTTTCCGCCGATCGTCCCGCGGTATCTAGTCTGCACACAGCCTACCTGCCTGGCGGATTCATAAAGGGCGGTGAATCGACTCTTGACCAGGGGGCTCATTTCAAGTTCGCGATGGGTCGTCAGCGCTCCGATGACAAGGCCCTCCTCTTCGGAAAATTCCATTCCTTTGAGTTCATCAAGGTTCTTGATATCCATCAAGCAGTCGTAGTGCTTGTGGCCGCCGTGCATTTCTATCAGCACATCCGTCCCCCCGGCCAGAATTTTACAGTGCTGACCAAGTTCCGCATATTGTTCAAGGGCTTCTTGCAAGTGGGTGGGCATGTACAATTCAAATTTGTTCAACATCTCATCAGACCTCCCCTGCCGCGTGTTCTTTGGAATTTTTCTTGAGGGTCAGGAGCACATCATCCGCTTTGACCGGAAGCGATGTAAAACGATGTCCGACCGCATCGGAAACAGCGAATGCAATCGACGATTCAACACCGCACACCGCAGGCTCCCCGATGCCTTTCGCCCCGTAAGGGCCTTCGGGATGAGGGTGGGATTCGACAAGCGACAATCTTAAATCAATTTTTGAGTCCAGCATCGTAGCCAATTTATAATCGACCATGTTGCCATTCAATAAAATGCCTTGTTCGTCAAAAATCATTTCCTCCAGCAGAGCATGGCCCAGTCCCATGTTGTAGCCGCCCTCAATTTGTTGGATGACTCCCATGGGGTTGATCGCTTTGCCAATGTCATGTGCCGCTGCGAACTTCTTGACTTCAATTTGTCCTGTTCCGGGGTCCACTTCCACTTCAGCGGCTTGAGCGCCCCAAAACCACATGACGGTCGGTCGTTTCGACTGGTGCGTTTCCTTATCGGGCGGGTCGAAAATATCCGAAGTAGCATAGCGGCCCACCGCGTTGAGGGGCTCTTGTTCCTTCATTATGCCGCTTTTAGCGAGTTCATTGATAAGCAGGGTTTTTTCCTGGCCATTTGCCTCTTGGCCGTGGATCACGCCATCGCTGATGTGAATTTGATCCGGATCCATTTTCCAGGCAATGGCCGCTAATTTTCTGATCTGTTCTTTCAATTTTTCAACCGCATCCAGGGCCGCTTTCCCACTGTGGAAAGTCAGGCGGCTGGACGTGGTCGTTTTGTCATAAGGGGAATAGTAGGTATCGACCGGGACTGTCATCACCTTATCAAGTGATACACCCAGGGCTTCAGCTACGATCATGGGGATGACCGTCGTCGCTCCCTGGCCCATTTCCAGACCACTGAGCTGAACGGTGACGGTCCCGTCATCATTGATACGAACGGTTACAGATGAAGAAGAAGGTGTTCCGGTCAGCTTGCAAAATGCAGCCATGCCCCGGCCGCGCAGCTTTCCTTCCGGCGTCATTCCGGATTGGAAATCTTTATCCCACTCAATCAGGCGGGCCGCTTCCTTTATACAGTCCAGGACCCCGACGCTTTTCAGCCTCTCTCCGGAGCCGGATGTGTCACCATCAACAAAGGCGTTTTTCATGCGGATCTCGGCTCTGTCCATATTGAGCTTTTCAGCAAGCAGGTCCATTTGATTTTCATATCCCCACACCACTTCCATCACGCCAAAGCCCCGATAAGGAGCTGCGAGATGCTTGTTGGTGACCACGGTGTAGCTGTCTATCGCGAGATGAGGGATCCGATAAGGCGACATCGACGCGTAGCTGGCATTGTAACTGATGCGAGGACCGGTGGTGGCGTAAGCGCCCGTATCCCAGAGAATCGTGATCTGCTGAGCGACAAGGGTCCCATCCTGTTTAGCCCCGGTCTTGACGTGGATCTGCCAGGGATTTCTGCAGCCACCGGTCAAAAATTCCTCATGACGGGTATTGACCGCTTTTACCGGTCGTCCCGGCGTTTTTTTAGCCAACATGGCCAGGATCGGTTCCAGTTTCAATTCATATTTACTGCCAAAAGCGCCGCCGATATGCGTACAGATAAAGCGGACCTGATTATGGGAGAGACCGAAAAGCTTACTGATTTGATCACGTGTCATAAACGGACTTTGTGTAGGTGACCAGAAGGTCAGGCCTTTGTCATCGTACAGCACGGTAGCGGCATGCGTTTCAATGGGGGCATGCTGCAACATTTTTCCATCGTAAGTATTTTCCACGACCACGTCGGCTTCGGAGAATCCTTTGTCAATGTCTCCGTGCCGCAGCCTGAAATGATCACAAATATTCGTTCCGTCCTTAGGGTTGGCCGCCTGGGCCATTTTATAATTCGACCAGGTTTCATGAAGAAGAACGGCATCTGGCGACATAGCCTTTTTCACGTCAATGACCGGGGTCAGAACTTCATACTCCACCTTGATCAAGTTAACCGCTTCCATCGCTGCATCCAAATCTTCCGCGGAAACCGCGGCTACCGGCTCTCCTTCATAGCGCACCTTGTCAAAAGCGATGACCGGCTGATCCAGCAGAAACTGCCCAAAGAGGCCGATGTTGTCCTTCCCTGTGAGGATAACTTTGACTCCGGGAACCTGCGCAGCTTCCGAGATGTCTACAGCCAGAATTTTGGCATGTGCATGCGGCGACCTTAGCACAGCGGCAAAAAGTGTTCGTGGCAGTAAGACATCCGCGCCGAAAACAGCAGTGCCGGTAACCTTCTCCACAGCATCCTTTCTTTCGGTTGATTTTCCAATCACATGATATTCATGTTCACTCATTCTGACCTCCGGCCAGGGGGTCTTCTCAGCCGCCCTGCTCTAGTGTTGATTCGATTTCTTGCTGCTGCATCATGGTAATAATCATGACAGCGGTTTCTTCAATGCTGCGGTTGGCGACGTCGATTACCGGGCAGGCCAAAGTGGCGAAAACCTCATTGGCGTATTCAATTTCCTGTTTGATGATTTCGAGGCTGGCATAGTTCTTTGAATTTTCGATGCCCAGATCACGTAGTCTCTCTGAGCGAATGGACAATAAGCGCTCGGGTGTATTCGTCAATCCAACGATTTTTTTGGGATTGATCTCAAATAGCTCCTGAGGGGGGACCGTTCCGGGAATCAAGGGGACGTTGGCCACTTTGTAGTTTCTGTAGGCCAGATACATGCTCAAGGGTGTTTTGGAGGTACGGGAGATACCGACCAATACGATGTCCGCCCGCTCCAAGCTGCTCGGGTCGGTCCCGTCATCGTATTTGACGGCGAATTCCACGGCAGCGACCTTACGAAAATACTCATCATCCAAGCGCCTGTTCAGGCCGGCTTCATGGATGGGTTCCCTACCCGTCAGCTGTGTAGCCGCGTCAATAGCACGGCCCAGTAAGTCCACCCTGACAATACCGAGTTCGTGACAACGTCGTTCGGTGTAAGAACGTGTTTCCGGCAGCACCAGGGTGTAGATCAAAAG
>CAYNZF010000103.1:393-4155 GCA_964401615.1 uncultured Oscillospiraceae bacterium | reverse complement strand
TGGCTATTCACTTGTACGAAGAGTTTAGCTTTTAAAAATGTCTGAGTCAATCTACGTAATATACGGTAAATTTTAGCGTCAAACGATCCAAGATTCTTAGTTCATTGTTTTTCTGAAAGAAATTTGGACGCTTCGGGTTTTTTTAGGGAATTTATGCACTAAATTCCCTAGAAATGGGCAAAGGGACGTGGACTTGCAGCCTCGCAATTTCGCATAAATCCGAAAAAGCAAGCCGGTGTCAACAGCGTTCCCTGTGATCGCGCCGCGGAGTAGAGTGGATTGGTTTTGCCCGTATTCGTGCGCCTAAACCGCCAGATCTTTTTTATTGAAATACAGCAGGCCGGCGGCCAGAGCGACACAAGCGTATAATGCACCCAAGGCCATCAGCCCCCACTCCAGACCGTTTTCAGGCAGAATGACCTGCGATTTGGCATATGAAAAGGGGGAAATATACTTGATGAAAGACGCCTTCTCGGCGACATTTGAGAATAAGGTCAAAAAATACAAGCTCAAGGTGACCCCTATCCCCAGCCCGGCCATGACACGACGCGTCAAGGTCGAAAGAGAAAAACTGACCACAGCCACTTCCAGATGCAGCCAGAGCTGCCCCGTCAGAAAAGTCAAGAGATCTTTCATCGGCAACGTCTCATTAATCAAGGCAAAAGCGAGCACCGTTCCTCCAAAACACACCAACTCAAAAAGCACGACGTAGGTCAAGAGGGCTGCGAGCTTCTGGAGCAGCAAGGACGTTCGCGAATGGGGGGCGGAAAATAAAAAATCCGCGCTGTGATTGGCTTCTTCTTTGGCCACCATACTGATGCCTGAGGTGGCTGCGAACATCGCTCCCCCAATGGACAAGACCAGGCCGGCCTCGACCGCGTAAAAACCGAAGGCGGTGCTCATGGAGCTTTCATTCAAACCAAAGGCCTCGGTAAAATTGCCCATGTTTTTGACGATGTCGTTCATGCTCCCGATCTGGTCTTGAAAGGCAGGATAGACCAGGATGTACATCATCAGAAAAAGCGCGACGCTGACACTCCAAATCATTGTACTTTTAAATGTCTCGCGCAATTCGTGTTTATATATGGTCATGACTTGAGCCCCTCCTCATGCGCTGAATAACGGCTTAAAAACACGTCTTCAAGATCCGGTTCATGGATGCTGATGTCAGTCAGTGGAAGACCTTGCATGGCCGAAATGAGCGCCTGAGCATTGCCCTGGAAGAGAAAGCTCACCGAATCGTCCAAGATCACCGGATTCAAGATGCCCTCAAGCTGCGGCAGCTCCGTCACCCCGTGAATGAGCACCCGCCGCGCCGTCGAGCTTGACAGGGTTTCGACCGTGTCACAGGCGATGATTTTGCCATCTCGAATGATCGCGGCCCGCTCACAATGCCTCTGCACTTCGGACAGGATGTGCGAGGACAAGAAGACCGTCGCCCCGTCTTTTTTTCGTTCATGCAAAAGTTTGAAAAACTCCTGCTGCATCAGGGGATCGAGTCCGGAACTGGGTTCGTCCAGGACGTAGAGGTCGGGTTTATGCAGGAAAGCGCAGACGATACTGAGTTTTTTTCTGTTACCCATGGAGAGCTCTTCCACGCGTTTATCCATCGCCAGGTCAAAGCGTTCACACAGCTGTTTGGCGTCACCGTTGCGGGGATATCCGTGCAGATCGGCGCTCAGCTTGATCACCTCGCGCACACGCAGGCGCGGATAAAAGTTCGCCTCTGAGGGCATGTAGCCCACGCGCGACAAAATGCCGAGCTTCTGTTCGCGAATGTCCAGTCCGAGCACTTCCGCGCGTCCGTCGCCGGGCTTGATCAGCCCCAGAAGACAGCGGATGGTGGTCGATTTTCCCGAGCCGTTGGGCCCGATGAAACCGAAGACCTCGCCCTGCTCAACGTTGAGGTCGAGATGTTCGATACCCCTGGTCTTTCCGTAGTACTTCGTCAGACCTAGACACTTGATCGCGAGCATGCGCACGCCCCCCTGTTCAAGAAATTTTTACTCTTTTATTTTAGCACTGCAGGAAAGTGCTGCGTCGGAGTTTGATAGGCTGCTTTAATAAAATTTAGGAGATTAGGAGATTAGTTGTAACTGGACCCTTGAAATGGTGCTTCAATCAGACCGCATTAGAGTTTCTAATTGCACGGCTACTTGGCACGACGAACTCAAGTCCACCTTCTCTTCTTCGCTTATTAACCGCTGCAGTTTTTTATACCTTTGCCCATTTCTAGGGAATTTAGTGCATAAATCCCCTAAAAAAATCCGAAGCAATCAAAATTTCGCTAAAGGGAAATCTACATAAGAAAAGCAATCGTCGCAACCATCCAGGTTAATCCGGCCGACAGCGGCTCGGAAATTATTGTCAAAGCACAAAGCGGCATCGTAAAATGAATTGCGCAAATTTTTAAAAGCTGCTGTCTAAAATGCTGGATACCAATAAAATCTGTAAATCAAGACTGGCAAAAATGATCCGTGATAAGGGGTTGACATGAAAATTTTGCTCTCAAAATGAAATTTGGATATTTGAAGAACTCGATTTCCCAAGAGAAATCTTGGCCTGTAAAGTTATTGAACTGCACGCCGTACCGTTTAAACTCTCAGGCTATGGAGGTTCACCATGCAGAGCCTACGCCATCGTGCATGATTGAAGCGTATTCGAATTTTGATGAACTGAAAAGGGAATAAAATGTTGAAGATTATTGTCATTGCCGATGATTTGACCGGCGGAAACGCGAACAGTATTTTGCTGAAAAAAGAAGGGATCAACGTGGTGACCGTGGTTGAAACGGCCATGAATGTTTCCCGCTTCGAGGCTGCAGTTTATTCGACCAATTCGCGTGAAATCCATCAAAGCGAAGCCTTTGACCGAGTTTATCAACTAAGCGAAAAGTTAAAAGATCAAGGGGCTGTTTTGTTCTCCAAACGCATTGATTCTACCTTGCGTGGCAATCTGGGAGCAGAAATCGACGCCATGCTCGAGGCTCTTGGCGAAGAAGTCATCGCAGTCTGCTGCCCTGCGTATCCGGATTCAGGACGCACGGTCAATCAAGGTGTGCTGTACGTTCACGGTCAAGCACTGGCACAGTCCGCGATCATCCGGGAGCATTCTTCTGAAGCCCTTTCTTCCGAAGTCAAAACACGACTTGAAGCACAATCCAAATTGAAAATCAGTCAGATTTTTCTGGACAAAATCAGGCAGGATCCATCGTCACTGTGTCACTGGCTTGATCAAGAAATCGCGGGCGGTAATCGGATCATCGTCTGTGATGCAGTCTGCAATGATGATTTATCAAATCTTGCTAAGGCCATTACACTGAACAAGCACACGATCATCACCGTGGATTCAGGCTTCCTGACCGCGGAGTATGCTAAGCAAAAATTTCAGCCAAAAGTACCGCTCAGCGAAAAGAAAGTCTTAGCGGTGGTCGGCAGCGTCAACCCAATGGCCAGGCAACAGTTGGAACAAGCGTGGTATAGTAGTCTTCAAGTAGAAAAAATTTTGGTTCACACGAGAGATTTATCAGACGAAGTGACCAGGAAGAATGAAATGGAACGCATAATGACTACCCTTGCTCAACGAAAAATACACGCTAACGTTGTTACACTCGTGAGTGATGGGATTTATTCTGAAAATATCATCGATCAAAAAAAAGATATGAACAAAACGATCGATGCTTTTTTTGCCCAGATAACGCGGCAGGCACTGCTGGACAATCCCGAATTCCGAAGTCTCTACACCAGTGGCGGAGATACTACT
>CAYNZF010000103.1:0-383 GCA_964401615.1 uncultured Oscillospiraceae bacterium | reverse complement strand
AATATATCAGGCCTTATCTGCTCAAGGCATTCAAATCATTGATGAAGTTTTGCCCTTGGCGGTTTATGGAAAACTGATGCGGGGTGATTTTCATGGCCTGCCGATCGTGACAAAAGGTGGTAGTCAAGGCGATAAATATGCATTGGAAAAATGCTTCAGATATTTGTTTGATAGAAATTAGAATACACAATAAAGGAGAATAAACATGAAAAAAGCAATCGTCGCCGTCACCATGGGCGATCCGGCCGGCATCGGCCCGGAAATCATTGTCAAAGCACTTGGAGCCGGGGTCTCGGCAGTCCAAGCCCTCCCCATCGTCATCGGAGACGGCAAGGTTTTGCAGTTGGCCATGAAGTCCACTGGCGTTGAGTTGAAAATAAACA
>CAYNZF010000102.1:0-4433 GCA_964401615.1 uncultured Oscillospiraceae bacterium | reverse complement strand
ATCACCTCTACAGCAGTGACCAAAGCTGCTCAGGCCGGTCTTGATGTCGCGGCGCAATTAACAAAGGAAGGTGAAAACTAATGAAAGGAAATTCGCTTAAAACCCTGCTTAACGGATTGTGGGAAGAAAATCCGGTATTCCGTTTGGTCCTGGGTACTTGTCCCACGTTGGCGGTAACGACCTCAGCCGTCAATGGTTTAGGTATGGGTCTGGCCACGACCTTCGTCCTCATCGGCTCCAACGTGGTTATCTCTTTATTACGCAAAGTAATACCTGATAAAGTCCGCATCCCTGCTTACGTCACCATCATCGCGGGTTTCGTGACGATCGTGCAGCTGCTCTTAAAGGCATATGTTCCGGCCCTTGATAAAGCGCTGGGAATTTATATTCCTTTAATCGTGGTTAACTGCATCATTCTGGCTCGTGCTGAATCGTTCGCCGGTAAAAACTCCGTAGGCCTCTCAGCGATGGACGGCATCGGAATGGGGCTCGGTTTTACAGTCGCCCTGGTCATTATGGCTTCTGTCCGCGAGCTCATCGGAGCAGGCAGTATTTTTGGAACACAGATTTTCGGTGCGAATTACAGCCCCGCTTTGATCATGATTTTACCACCCGGCGGCTTCATCACCTTCGGACTGCTGATTGCCTTAATGAATAAGTTAAAGCTGGTCAAAGTCGATTTAAGCAAAGGCTCAGGCTGCTCTGACTGCCCTGAAAGCGAGAGCTGCGCGAATTGTGAAAGCAATCAGAAAAAGGAGGGTGAAGCACAATGATCGAAGCAATTTTTACTGCATTTATCACATCGGTTTTTATTGAAAACGTCATACTTGTAAAGTTTCTGGGCATTTGTCCTTTCCTGGGTGTTTCCAAGAAAACAACGACCGCGATTGGCATGGGCGCGGCAGTGGTCTTTGTGATGGCGGTCGCTTCTGCGATTACCTGGATGCTGCAAGCCTGGATCCTTGATCCGCTGGGTTTAGGCTACTTACAGACCCTGTCCTTCATTCTGGTCATCGCAGCCCTGGTGCAATTTGTGGAACTCTTCTTGAAAAAGACCAGCCAAGGCCTTTACAAGGCCCTGGGTGTGTATCTGCCCCTCATCACGACCAACTGTGCGGTGCTCGGTGTTTGCATTCTCAATATCGACAAAAGCCTCGACTTGTTGATGTCGATTTTGAACGGCACTTTTGCCGGTTTTGGTTTCATGGTGGCCATCGTCATTTTCTCCGGTATCCGTGAACGCTTGGAGATGGCTGACATCCCTCCGTCCTTCAAAGGCTTTCCCGCTTCGCTGATTGCCGCTTCCCTCTTGTCCCTGGCCTTCTTTGGATTTACGGGACTTGCTTGAATTAAAAACGGCAAAACAGCTTGAAACAGAAAGGTGAATCATAATGGACTATGCAAAAATCTTCAGTGCGGTCGGTATCATGGCCGGACTCGGTTTGATCTTCGGTATTATTTTAAGTTATGCCGCGAAAATCTTTCACGTGGAAACGGATCCTCGCATCGACCTGGTGCGTGAGGCACTGCCCGGAGCGAATTGTGGCGCCTGTGGTCACGCAGGCTGTGATGCTTATGCGGCAGCAATCGTTACAGGTGCGGTGGATGTGACGTTGTGCACGCCCGGTGGTGAAAACACGGCTCAGGCGGTCGGAAAAATCATGGGCGTACAAGTCGGTCTGCTGTCCTCTCGTCAGGTGGCGATCGTACGCTGCAACGGAAATCGCGAGCGCGCCAGTGAAAAATACAACTATGTGGGTATTGACTCTTGCATGGCCGCTGCTCAGGTCTTCAACGGCCAGAAATCCTGCGATTATGGCTGTCTTGGCAAGGCGGATTGTCAGCGTGCCTGTCCCTTTGGAGCCATTGACATGATCGATGGTCTGGCGGTCATCAGCCCGGTGCGTTGTAAGGGCTGTGAAAAATGTGTCGCGGCTTGTCCGAAAAAATTGATTGTCATGCAGGATCCGGACAAACGCTTCAGTGTCCGCTGCAGCAATCCTTTGCCCGGAGCAATGACAAGAAAGGTGTGCACGGTGTCTTGTATCGGCTGCACCAAGTGCGTCAAAGCCTGTCCTGAAAACACGATTTCGATGCGTGATTCGGTGGCTGTGATCAACCCGGACGGCTGTGTGAATTGTGGAGCCTGCGTCACGGCATGTCCGACAAACGCGATCATCGAACAGTTCATGAAGGAAACCGTCATTCCTGTCAAAAAGCTATCCACAAGTGCTTGAGCACAAAATCAACTTTATTCAAAACAAAAGCGAAGCATCGGCTCGCGCATGATACAATTAGGGCAGAATTTTCAAATCATACCTTGCAGCTGTGGCTAAAGTCACAAGCACGATACAGGAGTGAATTATGAAGAAGCACTGCCCTTTTTTTGCGTCAACTTTTCTGATCGCCGGCTTATCCACTGCTCTTTTGTTGAGTGCGTGCCAGGGGAGCGTTTTAAGCACGAGCACGATGGCTCAGACTGAAACAAGCACTTCCGTTCCGGTTCAAGAATCATCGGCAGCCACAGCAAGTTCAACGGTCAGCGAGGCAACAACCACTGCGGCCCCACAGACAGAAACTGCCGCGACCACCATCCTTCTCAGCCCCACGCCTACCCAGGCACCCCAGGATCTGAAGCTGAAAGTCACGCTTGAAAAATTGACTGAAAATTTTGTGGTTTGGGATGGTGAAGAAATCATCGATGAATATTCCGGCAGCTATATGTATCAGCCGGTAATCGTGACCCAAGACCCTGAAGTCACAGCCTTGATTGAAATGGAAATCAAAGAAAAAATGAGCCGCATCCATGAATATTGGGGGCGGTTCGTCACTGAAAAGGCCGCGGCTCTGGCAGACAAGAACGCACGAGTTAGTGTTGTTTTGCGTGCGGACTTACAAGTGGATACGTCAAATGGCATTCATTCAATTTTTTCGAGATTTCTCTATGGCGGTTACCGCAGTGAATACAGCCCGGCTGAATATTTCAGCATCAATATCGACAGCCGAGATGGCCATGTCATCGCCTTGGATGAGCTGCTGCTGCGCATGAAAATTTCAGCAAGCGAGATCGCGAACAAAGCAAATACTGTTTTAAAAGAGAAAGGCGGCGTTTACGGCAATGCTCTGGTCAAACCCGGTGATGTCAAAGAAGGACGTCTGTTTTATGATGGAAAAACGCTGCAGCTTCTGGTTCCGGTTGAGGATCCAAACTTTATGGGTTTCTTTGAGGAATTGATCGATCTCGGACCTGTCAACTGAGATTGATCTCCAGAGGGCTTTTCAGCTGACTACGCCAAACTGTTTTTTCTTTACAGAAGGTTCAGGCTCGTACAGGCTTGAACCTTTTTCTTGTCGATGTGGATTTTTATTTTTGCCCAATAGTAAGAACTTCAAGTGTAACCTTTACCCATCCCACTTCGTATTACCTGTAAATAGAACTACTTTATCGTTTCGAACTAAAGTTGCATATGTGCAAAGGAGAGTGTGGAAATGACCGGGGAGAGATTCACGAAAATGATAGCCGGACTGCTTTTGAGCAGCTTGCTGGCCGGAATGTCGGCCGCCTGCGGTGGTGGAGGAATCCAAACCACTCAAGCGGTGATCACTCAAACAACTTCATCAGAGCAGGCATCAAGCGTGAAAGCGGAAACAACGGCAGAAGTTCCGACATCAACAATAGTTCCGGTATCGATTACAACGACGATAGTAAGCCCTGCGACTGCGGCCCCAGAAACAGCCGAGCCGACCTCCATTACACCACAGGATGAGCTGGATCTCCAAATTGCTCTGGAAAAAATGAGCGGAAATTTTGTGGTTTTTGATGGTGTGGAACGAATCGATGAGTACACAGGCAGCTATATACTTGTACCGGTGGTTCGATCCAATGATCCTGCCGTCACGGCCCAGATCGAAGCGGTACTGGAGCAGAAAATGGCTGCGGTCCTCGAGGATTGGGATCTTTATCCTGAGAAAAAAGCTGCCGCCATTCAGGACAAGAAAACCTTCAGTTTTGTCTTTCATGTAGACACGCGCATTGTAAATTCATACGAGATGCTCACCGTTTTCTGTAGGATTCGGCAGGGCAAGTACGCCAGTGAATGGGAGCAGGACCAATATTTCAGCGTGAACATCGACCGTCTCGATGGACACGTCATCTCATTCGAAGAGTTGCAGCAGCGTTTGAAAATCGACACTGAAGAGATCGCGATAAGAACGAATTCGATTCTGGAAGATAGATTCAGCAATTATGCTTATGGTTTGTTGGGGCCTGATGAAGTCAACGAAAGCACATTATTCTATGATGGGATTTCTTTACGGATTCTCGTTCCCCTGGACAATCAGGAGTTTATCGGTCTGAGGAAACGTCTGATTGATCTGGACCTTGCCGGCTAAGTAAGTTCATATGATAATTTTTCGCTTGCTGAAGAATCGAT
>CAYNZF010000101.1:0-4536 GCA_964401615.1 uncultured Oscillospiraceae bacterium | reverse complement strand
CATGGGCATGGGGATCCCGGTGTTCAGTTCAATGTTCAACATTTGTTTCTCCTTGAATGATCCTTCACTACTCAACGCTCGTTTCCAGCTGAGTATGGCTCAGTTCGCTCAAATCAAAGGGGGTTTCCTGATAGACATAATAATTCAGCCAGTTCATAAACAAGAGATTGGCCGTGGACCGCCAACGCACGACGGGTCTTTGTTCAGGATCGTCGTCGGGGTAGTAATTAAGTGGAATATCGATGTCCAAGCCTTTGGCCAGATCACGCAGATATTCATTCTCAAGGGTGTTGGGGTCGTATTCCAGATGGCCGGTGACAAAGATCTGCCGTCCCTTTAAATCGGTCACCAGATACACGCCTGACTCGCTTGACTCGGAAAGCAGGCGCAATCCTTTGATGGGGGTGATTTCTTCTGCCCGAATTTCAGTGTAGCGCGAGTGCGGCACGTAAAAAATATCATCGAAGCCGCGCAGCAATTTGACCGGTGAATACCAGGCCACAGTGTGTGGAAACACACCGAACATTTTTTCACTTAAGGGATGTTTTTTTACTCCGTAATGATAGTAGAGACCGGCTTGTGCCCCCCAGCAGATATGCATGGTCGAATAAACGTGTGTCTTGCTCCATTCCATAATGGTGGTCAGTTCAGACCAATAGGCCACCTCTTCATAGGCCAGGAGCTCCACCGGCGCGCCCGTGATGATCATCCCGTCAAAAAACTGTTCGTGCACATCTTCGAAAGTGCAGTAAAACGCCCCCAAATGATCCTCTGACACATTGGTCGGCTGGTAGGACGCGGTGTACATCAGCAGCGGTTCAACTTGCAGCGGTGAATTGCCCAGCAGCCTGAACAGCTGCGTTTCCGTCGTGATTTTTTCCGGCATCAGATTCAAGATCAAAATGCGCAGCGGCCTGATATCCTGCTTAAAAGCGCGCTCCTGCGTCATGAAAAAGACATGCTCGTTCGTCAGCGTCTCCGCGGCAGGAATATTCGAGGGTAACTTTATAGGCATGCGTGGAGACCTCCGTCAGCGAATAAATTCATTAAGGATAGAGTTGGGCGGAACGATTTCCGCGTCAATACTGGGTAATTTTTCACAAATTTTCAACATCCGTCTGGCAAAAACAAGCGCCGCGTCCAAATCGATGTATTCGCTTTGACCTTCCACCATCCCGGGGCCATTCAGAGTACCCTGAGCTGCAGCGAGGAGATCTTTTTCGAGCAAATGTTTGGCGATGTTGGGAATGACACAAAACTCGTATGCCATCGCGGAATTAACGAAGACATGAGCCCGTGCGATGTACTCCGGAAAGATTCGTTCTTCGGTATAGTCCAGCATGGGCCAGTAATCCAGGGTGGCAATGGCTGTCGTGTTACGTTGATGAGCATCTCTGCACAGCCGTCTCAGCACCCGGATCTCTCTGGGACCGATCAGTTTGCGGTCTGAGAACAAGGTCGCGTAAGGCATGATCAGGACATTCAAATACTCGCCTTCCTTGAGCGCACCGGAAACCTCATGCGAAAGGCCGTGGAGCCCTTCCACCAGGAGCACCCCGCGCGGGGGGACGCGCAATATCTTCACAGGATTCTGTACCCGACGTCTGGTCTTGAATTCGAAGGTGGGCACATTTACACTTGCACCGGTGAGCAGGGATTTTATCTGTTCAACCATGAGAGGGACGTCCAGGGTCTCCAGACTTTCCAAATCAGGCCGGCCATCAACATAATTGGGCACCAAGTTGTCAACATAATAATCATCCAGCGAGAGTTCGCAGGTCGGCCGGCCATGCATGTGCAGGGCAGCGGAAAGGCGGGCGGTAAAGGTCGTTTTACCCGAAGAAGTCGGCCCCGAAATGAAAATGGCTTTAATTTTTGGATCCCAGGCCGTTTGATAAGCAATTTCGGAAAGGCTCTTTAAAAAACCCGCCTCGCATTGACGGACATACTGGCCGATGGTGTGTTGACCCAAACCGGCTTCGAGTTCATCAATTGAATAATTGATCGTTTCCCCCAGGACAGCCATCTTTCACTCCTCATTTTTTTATGTGAACTAAAAAATTTTGTAACTTTTGAAAATTATATCATTATTGTCGTAATGTACGCGATTGTTCGCCCGGGAAACACCTTTTGCATCGCTCACATTCTCCGGCCAATCGCCCGGAAGAGCTTTTTGTTAACATTTTGTCCAACAATTAAATCCGTTGACCGAATGCTTTTATTTGTTTTTTCCAATAATTTAATTTGATAATCAAACTTTCATCGTCAAATCTGATTTGAGCGTGCTAATATGCGCCGGGTTGAGGGTTATTGCCAAATTCTCAGCGAATTTAAAGAAAATTATGGAGAACAGTTACCAACATGAAAAAGAAACTCATAGCTCCGCTATGCAGCCTTGTATTGTTCGCAACGGTTTTGGTGGCAAGTCCAACAACTGAAATCAATGCAGCGACCAATCGTCAGCAAGATGAATGGATCGCTACGACCGAATATTACGCAGAAACCTATCAAGGTTATGACCAGGACGGAATGTACGGTGCCCAATGTGTCGACCTGGTATTCAACTACGCCGCGAATATTTTCCCGGTAGATTACTACGGAGATGTCATTTATGGCAATGCGGACCAGATTCAGGACAAAGCCAATCTGAATTACTTTGACAAAATTGCCTATTCACCTGAGCTCGTCGAGCGTGGTGACATCCTGGTATACTGCTACGGACCCGGCTCAGGCTCAAATGGTCACGTTGTCGTCGTCTCGGATGTTTACCCCGGCGGCATGACCGTGGTGAACCAACACGTCAACAGCCGTGAATATGTTGAAATCGACGACTGTCCGGGCTATTTACTGTGGGGTTACGGTGTCGCGGATTTCATCTTGAGACCCATCGACATGTACTCAGCTGTAGGTGGATCGACCGTCCAAACCATCAGCTATAAAAGCCTTTCACTCTCGGAAAAGGTCACTGAAGCGCATTGGAACGGGAACATCAATGCCAAAATCCACTAATATCTGTTTTTATTAAGTGCATTACAAGTACAAAACTCTCGCCCGTACAACTTCACGCAGCCGGCGTGAAGTTTTTTAATTCACCTCGCTCTTTGTCGACCACCGCCCCCGTGCGCCGGGCATCCGGCGCCTGCCGGAGTATGCTTTAAATGATATAATGGGAACATTGGACTCACAGCAATTTTCATTTAGCATAGCTAATTTAATGGAGGTATTACCAAATGAAAACAACAATAGCCGCAATCAAAGGCAGAGAAGTCATGGACTCTCGGGGGAACCCCACCGTCGAAGTGGACGTCATCACCGCCGAAGGTGTCTTGGGCAGAGCAGCCGTTCCCTCAGGCGCATCGACCGGCGCATTCGAAGCCGTTGAACTCCGTGACGGAGATAAATCCCGCTATCTTGGCAGAGGCGTACTAAACGCCGTGGCCAACGTCAACGAGAAAATTGCCCCTGCGCTCATGGGCATGGACATCTTTGACCAATATGGAATCGACAAAAAAATGATGGCTTTAGACGGCACAGACAACAAAGCTGTTTTGGGCGCCAACGCAATTTTGGGTGTTTCCATGGCCGTGGCTAAAGCCGCAGCTGCCAGCCGCAAGGAGAGCCTTTTCAGCTATCTGGGTGGAACACAAGCCAGAACACTGCCTGTTCCCATGATGAATGTCATCAACGGCGGCAAGCATGCCGACAACAGTGTCAACCTGCAGGAGTTTATGATCATGCCGACCGGTGCTCCCAGCTTCCGCGAAGCCCTGCGCTGGTGCGCCACGGTTTTTCACACACTCAAAGACGTATTGAAAGCCAGCGGCTTTTCCACTTCAGTCGGTGATGAGGGCGGTTTTGCCCCTAATTTCACCTCAGACGAACAAGCGCTGGAATTTTTGGTCACTGCGATCGAAAAAGCGGGTTTTAAACCCGGTGTGGATTTCCACATCGCCATGGACCCGGCCATGACCGAGTTATATGAAGAAGCCAAAAAACACGGCCGTGAGGGCGACTACTACTTCTGGAAGTCCGATAAATTCATGACCCGCGACGAAGTCATCGCTTTCTGGGAAGAAATGGTTTCGAAGTATCCCATCATTTCTTTGGAAGACGGCTTGTCCGAAGAAGACTGGGAAGGCTGGAAGAAGCTTACGGACAAACTGGGTGACCGCGTGCAGCTCGTCGGTGACGACCTCTTCGTTACCAATTCCACCCGCCTGGCCAAAGGCATTGAGCTCGGAGCCGCCAACTCCATCCTCGTGAAAGTCAACCAGATCGGCAGCTTGACCGAAACATTTGAAGCCATGGCCATGGCCGCCAAAGCCGGATACACCTCCATCGTTTCGCATCGTTCAGGCGAAACCGAGGACGTGACCATCGCGGATATCGTGGTCGCCACCAACGCCGGCCAAATCAAAACCGGTGCTCCTTCCCGCACTGACCGCGTAGCCAAATACAATCAGCTGCTGCGCATTGAAGAAGAGCTGGGTGAAAAAGCCGTGTATCTTGGCCGCAAGGCATTCAACATCTAAGTTA
>CAYNZF010000100.1:0-4577 GCA_964401615.1 uncultured Oscillospiraceae bacterium | reverse complement strand
TCAATTAAGTATTCTATTCAAGTAATTAGAATTTCGATTTTTTTCTAAATAGCTATTGACAACTGCCAAAGCACGGATCTAAAATCTAATTAGATAATTTTCTAAATTGTTCGAGGAGGTGAAATCGACTTGGGCTTTCCTGAAACATTCAAGGCACTCTCTGATCCTGTGCGCAGGGAGATTCTCATCATCCTGAAAGAGGGACGCAGGTCCGCCGGAGAAATCGCGGAACAATTCGACATGACTAACGCCACCATCTCCTACCACTTGTCTCAGCTTAAAAAGTCTGGACTAATCTATGAAACGAAGTTCAAAAATTTTATCTATTACGAACTGAACCTCTCCGTGTTTGAAGAAGTCATGGTCTGGTTTGCCCAGTTCAATAAGCCTGACGGAGGAAAAGATCATGAAAAATAAAACGTTGCTTTGGATCACCTCACTGCTCTGCCTTTTGCCTTTGGTCTATTCCGCGGTGGTCTATCCCACACTGCCGGAGCAGATCGCGATCCACTGGAACAGCGCCGGTGAAGCTGACAATTTTGTCCCTAAAGCCATCGCCGCGTTCGGTCTGCCTTTCCTCTTCGTGGCGATCAATCTCTATTCCAAAATTTGCCTCCTCAATGATCCGAAGGCCGAGGGTCAGTCTCAAGCCATCAAACAGCTGAGTATCTGGCTGATTCCGGTCCTGGCGCTGGTCCTCGTGCCGTTCACGCTTCTGACGGCTATGGGTGTAGAAATTCCGCTGCTCATGATGGCTTCCCTCCTTCTTGGTCTCCTCTTGGTGGTCATTGGCAACTATCTTCCTAAAAGCAGGCAAAACTACACCATCGGCGTGAAACTGCCCTGGACTTTGAACGACCCGGACAATTGGAACAAAACGAACCGTCTGGCGGGTTATCTGTGGATGGCGGGGGGTGCGCTGCTGATCGTGTGGACTTTTCTTAAACCGGAGACTGCGTTTCAGATTCCCGTGACCATTCTGATCGTACTTGCTTTGATATTGCTTCCGCTGCTTTATTCTTTTTCACTGTATAAAACGGAGGAGAGAAAAAATGAAAACACTCATTAAAACGGTAAGTCTGATGCTGTCGCTCTTATTACTGCTAGGTAGCTGCCAAAGCAAGCAGCCGGACACAACAACGGCCGCTGCGACACTTTCGGCGGCGCGCACAGAAGAACTGCATGCCCTATCTGTTCAGCTCACGGATCACTTGAAAAACGGTGACAGCGCGGCGGCCATGGCCATGATGGATGAAACCATGCGTAAAGCCATGGAGGGTAAGCTTGAGGGCGTTTGGAGCCAGCTGCTTGCTTCGGCCGGCGCTTTCGTGGAGAGCGGCAGCTATGCGGGAACGATCGCGGATGAATTCGAGGTCCTGGAAATGACCCTGGTCTTTGAAAAAGCCTCTCTCATTCAGCGCGTGGTTTTTGACTCACAAAACCGCATCGCCGGTCTCTTCTTCAGAAACGGTGTGGTGGCGAGTCCCTCTGCTGCGAGTGAAGTTCCCTCAGGCATCCGTGAGCTGGATGTGACCGTAGACGCAGGCACAGGCTTCCCGCTGCCGGGGAGCTTGACTTTGCCAAAATCCGGCAATCCGCAGGCGGCCATCGTCCTGGTGCACGGTTCCGGACCCAACGACAGGAACGAAACGATTGGAGCCAACGCACCCTTTCGCGACCTGGCTTTTGCATTGACAGAACAAGGCATCGCGGTCCTGCGCTATGACAAGCGTACTTTGGTCCATGCTACGGCCATGGCCAAAAGCCCCACGTCAATCAGCTTAGATGAAGAAGTCGCGGAGGATGCAGGGGCGGCGGTGAAACTACTGAAAGCTCGCGCGGAAATCGACCCCGAACGCATCTATTTACTGGGTCACAGCATGGGCGGGGGCCTGCTTTCCTACATCAATTCACTGGGAGCGGAAGCTGCGGGGTACATCGTCATGTCGGGCACGACCCGCAATTTATGGGAGCTTAGCGCGGCTCAGAATCTCCTGATTGCCGATGAAGTAGAGCAAAGTGGTGAGGCGGCCAAAGCGGAGGAAATTCGCGCGATGGTCGAAGATGAACGCATCAAGGCTGCAGATCTTGGAAAACTCGATGCGGCCGAGCTGGTTTTCGGCATGCCGGCCGGCTACCTGCAAATGTTCGACGAAATCGATACCGCGGTGCTGCACCTGAACGACGGGCTGCCTGTCCTTGTGCTGCAAGGTGAAAAAGACAGACAGGTGACCATGCAGGACTTTTCACTCTGGAAAAGTGCTTTAGCGAAACACCCCAAGGCCTCGTTCATCTCGTATCCGACGCTGAACCACCTTTTTGGCGAATACAGCGGTGAGGCGGTCCCTTTTTCAGAGATGCTCACGGTGGAATACGGCCAAAAAACACCGGTGGCTGCTGCCGTGATCGATGACATCGTAAACTGGATCAAGGAGCAGGGCTGAAGCGTGTTGCGGCGGGCACAAACGATTCATTTCAGCTTTTTCTTATATTCGACCAAATGAATCACGTCGTCGAGCTGCTCCTCTGAGTCAATATCCAGAACCAGGACGAAGTGCTTGCCCCGCAGCTCTGCGGTCGCGGCACGAGTCTTGAGCTCGTCCGTCACAAGCAGATCCGCAATACCGGCACGCGCTCTTTCAGTAAAATAAATACTCAGCTTAAAATATTCACTCCAGACTGAGAGCCACAGGAGTGTTTTTTTCTTGTAGACCGCTTTAAGGAGCCATGCTTTGCCATCTTTGTAATAACGCCATTCTGTCGTGACGTCAGCCTCTTTTAGCCCGTCTATCAACTGATGATAGGCAGGCAGAGCAGCGCCCAATATTTCTGCCAGAACGGCTTCGGAGGGGTAAATTTCTACGTCACGCAGCGCTTGCTGTTCGTTCATCGTGCAGCCCTCCTACAAGATCAGCATCCCGTTTTCGTCAAACGACCAATTCGGATTGTAAGCGACTTCCCAGTAGTAGCCGTTCGGGTCTTGAAAGTAGCCGCTGTAACCGCCCCAAAAGACCTGCCGCGGTGTTTTGGCAATGCGCGCGCCGGCAGCCTGAGCGAGCGCCATGACTTCATCCACTTCTGCTTCAGTCGCCGTGTTGTAAGCCAGAGTGATGCCGGCGAAGCCCTCCGCGAGGGGCGGTGGATTAGATTCGTCGATGTCTTCCGCGAGCAGGGCAAGCGGGTAAAGTTCAAACTTGCTGCCGGAAGTGTTGAATAATATGACCTTGGGCGCATCGCTCTTCTCATCCGTCTGAAAGCCCAGGCCATCTCGGTAAAAGCGCACTGACTTTGCCATGTCCTTAACGCCCAGGGCTATGACATTGATTCTGTTCATGACCTTGACCTCCGTTTTAGTCTTGATTTCATTATAGCCCACGTCACGTTATCGTGACTATAATTATCGACTGAACTATGCTGCCCTTCACATTCAAAAAAGAAAAAACCCCATTTACCACCGATCAGGGCGATAAAATGGGGTTCTTTCATGTCTTAATTTATTAGTGATCTCAATCGGGGAAATTTACGAACCGAAGATGGCCAGCAGGAAACCGGCTGCGACGGCGGAACCAATGACACCTGCCACATTAGGGCCCATGGCGTGCATCAGCAGGTAGTTTTTCGGATTGGCGCGCTGCCCTTCGACCTGTGAAACACGGGCCGCCATCGGCACAGCCGAGACACCCGCCGAACCAATCAGGGGATTGATTTTTCCGCCACTCAAAACATACATCAGCTTGCCGAACAGAAGTCCTCCAATGGTACTGAAAACGAAGGCGAATAAACCCAGAGCGATGATCTTAAGGGTTTCCCATTGCAGGAAGCGGTCGGCGTTGGCGGTGGCACCAACGGTCAAGCCCAGGAAAATGGTGACAATATTGATCAGCTCATTCTGCGCAGTCTTGGAAATTCGATCGACCACACCAGATTCACGGAAGAGATTACCCAGCATCAGCATACCGATCAAGGGGGCGACTGAGGGTAAGAGCAGAACCGAGACAATGGTGACAATGATCGGAAAAATCACTTTCTCAGCCTGTGAAACAGGACGCAGCTGGGCCATTTCCGTTTTGCGTTCTTTCTCTGTCGTCAACGCTCTCATGATGGGAGGCTGAATGAGAGGGATCAAGGCCATGTAGGAATACGCAGCGATGGCAATGGCCGGAAGCAATTCCGGAGCCAAACGGGTGGTGAGGTAGATGGCGGTCGGCCCGTCAGCACCGCCGATGATGCCGATGGAAGCGGCTTCTTGAAGCGTGAACCCAAGCATGCGAGCCACGGTAAAAGCGACATAAATGCCAAATTGAGCCGCAGCGCCCAGGAGCAGGCTCGAAGGCCGGGCGATCAGTGGACCGAAGTCCGTCATTGCGCCGATGCCGAGAAAGATCAGCGAAGGATAGACCCCCAGCTTGACGCCCTGATATAGATAGTACAACAGGCCACCGGGACCTCCGTCAACCGGACCATCCATCAAGCCGCCCAGCGGCAGATTGGCCAGCAGCATGCCGAAAGCGATGGGCAGCAGCAGCAGCGGTTCGAATTTTTTGACAACGGCCAAATAAATTAAAAGCGCAGCCACC
>CAYNZF010000099.1:0-4580 GCA_964401615.1 uncultured Oscillospiraceae bacterium | reverse complement strand
TGGCTTGTTGTTGGAGTCGAAGCGCAGGCGGTCAATAGCAAGCTCGTGCTTACCGCTGCAACAAGCAGGACATGGCGTGTTCGACTATTCGTTATTGTGTTCTTCATCATTTGCCTCTCTGTGACCGGCCTGTGATCAGCCGCAGTTCTTTTTGTCAAGAAAGCTTGTTTTTTCTGCGATTCGTCAATTTCAATGCAGTCGTTATCCCTAAAACAGCACCGAGAATGATTCCGAGACCCGCACCGATTTGACCTGTCGCTTCGTATCCCTGTACCCCATTGAAACGGAAGGAAGTCATAAAATTTCCGCCAATAATCGCTCCAAGGTAAAGTCCGATGACTGCGCCCAATAGAGCTCCGATGATCAATCCAATCACAATAAAGACAATTTTTCGCCACATGGATTCACCCTCCATTTATTCAGCGCGGCAGTTTACTTCTCATTCAGATAGATCGCCTGCAGACCAACACCGTAATACATTTCATCGTTGTCCGAATTTTGATTTATCTCGATCCGGTTAAAAATCAAAGTAAGACTGATTTCCGGCACTTCAATCCGATAAGTCATGTCCTCAAGGCTGACCGCAGAACCCTGATTGGAACCCAGCGGATATTTTTCCTTGACCTCGTCCAGATAGGCTTTGAGGTCGTTTTCAAGGATCGTTTTGCCATTCAGGGTAATCTCTATACCCGGGAGCCCTGTCGGTGAATCGAAGCTCCAGGCAATCGCATATTCACCTTTTGTACCTGTAAAGCCGATTGTTTCAAAATATTTTTCAGCTGTTTGGAGTGAGGTCAGTTCCCATTGATAATCTTTGACATCAATAATTTGAGGCTCAAGGTAAAGCATCGTGTATTTGTACTCGCCGTTTATGTCGGAATCCTGTTCAGTGAAAACGCGCTCAAAGCCAAAGGTTTTTGGGAAAGAATCTAATTTAAGGCCGGTCTTGTCGAGCCAGATGGGACTCTTGCTGTTCTCTGCGTAGATCAGAAAATCAACCGCGTCCGTGATCGCTGCGCGCGTGCTCAGCTGCGGTTCAGACTGCGCCGGCACGATCTTGTCATCTTGCAGCATCTGTTCAGAAATCAAGATTTTTTCAAGCCGCTTTACTTGTAGATTATAGGGTAGATCATGGTAGCCAATCCACGGCAAAACCGCCACCACAGCCAGAACCGCAATGACGAGAACGATAGAGGGATGGGCCCTTTCCTTCCTCAGCATGAGTAAAACAGCAGAAATAAGGGCAATCAGCCAGATGATGATGAAAATATATTCCGTGGTTTTCATCCCGGACTTGTTCAGAGAGTTGATCAAAGCCCAGGCTTCAAAAAACAGGATAAACAAAACCGCGAAGGGAAAGCCCTTTTTAAATATCTTGGCCAGCTTTGATTCGTTGTGGGTGATCAGGATGTGGAGCAGCAAGCCGCCTATTGCATAGCTGGTAGCGACGCCGTACAAAACCAAAAGCGGGGTGTCCATTCCGTTCGCGATGGTTTTAACAGCCCAAAGCACCAATACGACCGTCAGGGCCATTACGATAGGAACCAGTATGTATTCAAATAAGATCGCAATGAATTTGGGCTGTTTTTGGGCAATCTCCCTGCGTGTGTCCCCTACGCCTTTCCGAAAATCCGGAAAATATCCGACAAAAATACTAAATCCGATCAAGCCGCTGATGGCGCCGACATATTCGAACACTTTAGAAGAAAGATCGGTAAACAGCAGCGCCTGGATGGCGCCGAACACACCCGAGACACCGCCCATGATGACCAAACCGTAGATCAAGGCCACAAAGAATGCCTTCAGAGTCATGAAGAGCGCTCCGGAAAAATCCAGGCCTTGCTCTGTTTTGCCTGCCAGCAGTATAAAACCGAGCAAACTCAGGAAGATGGCGATCCCTACCCGAGCCGCGGCAATTTGGCTGAGGATCATGCGGGGGACATCATCATAAATTGCTTTTTCAGGGTATAAATTTTCAGGCGTGATTCCGCCTAAATAATAAAGCAGAAGAAAAGTAAGGGCCGCAGCCGCCAAGCCAAGCAGATTAGCCGCCACGAAGGCTTTAGTCGTGTTTACTTTACTGTGAGCATAAGTGATGGCCGCCATGCTGAAAATCGCACCCAGGGCAAAAGCCAGCTGGAGACAGTTGAAAAGAAAGCCATAGGGCTGCGCGTTTTCCCAACCCAGGGCAATCTTCGTGATCGCGACCGCTGTGAATAACATGGTATTCAGCAGGACCGCGGGATAGCTCAGAAATGACTTTCCGGCATTGCCAAATATCTTGCGCACTGATTGAGTGAAATTGCCCATCATTATCATCCTTACATCCAAATGTTTTGAAAACGCGTTGCTGATCTTAATCCTGGAAGTTTTTCTATGGTTTTCGCTGCACATGCTTGTATAATTTCATTGTAGATCATTTTCCTCACGGCTTATAGTGGAGTATGCTCAAATCGACGCTTCTCTTTGAATATCAAAGCATGTAATATGATCCGCAGAACGATTTTAAAATTGTTCATCACCAATTGATTTACCAACACAGGAGGAAACACAGATGTCTGAAACTTTGAGCCCTGATAGAGAGGATCGTCCATGCTGCGCAAACGGCTCGGATATAGAAAAGAAGCTTCTTGTTGAGTATCTCTATCTCGACCTTGAAAGCTGTGACCGCTGTATCGGAACCGACAAAATCCTTGATGAGGTCATGATGACACTCGTTCCGGCACTCAGGCTTGCCGGATATGAGGTAGAATATGCGAAAATTGAAATGAAAACAGCGGCACTGGCTGAGCAGTACCGCTTTCTGTCTTCTCCAACCATTCGCTTGAATGGTCAAGATATCTGTCAATCCGTCGCAGAAAATAGCTGCGGCTGCTGCAGTGACATCAGCGGAACGGATGTGAGCTGCAGGGTGTTTGAGTACAAGGGGGAAAAATATGAGGTGCCCCCCAAAGAGATGCTTGCTGAAGCCATTTTAAAAGGAGTATTTGGGAGGCTTGAATCCGGCTGTTCCTGCGGTGACTATGTACTGCCCGAAAATCTGAAAGAATTCTTTGAAGGAAAAGAATTTAAAAACAAATGTTCATGCGAAGGGGCTTGCTGTGGGTAGTCAATCAGAAAACAGCCGGGCTTTCCTTTGTTCTGTCATTAAGATTTGAGTCGAAAATAATGGTTTAAAAGCAATTATTCCAAGGCTGTCTTGATGGCTTCGAAGTCATATCCTGCGACCACATTGGTGATATCTTTCATTCTTGTGGAACTTGAAACCGATTCCGGAATTTTGAACGCGCCGTAAAATTCTCGCTCGCTCAAACCGACCGCTGCAGCCGCGTCTTTGATTGTCATGGATCCCTTGACCAGGCTCACGTCAATATTGATTGTCGCATCTGTCGAGTTGGCATCTGTAGAGTCAACAGCTGACGTTGCAATTGTAACGGATGAATCAGTAATCGTCGGAGCCGTCGTTGATTCTGGTGTAAGTGAAGCCGCGATTGCTTCCTTGGCGGCATCAAAATCATAACCCTCGACAATTTCCACAATACCTTTCATCAATGTATCAGACGGAACGTTGTCAGGAATATTCATAGCAGAGCGGAACTGATCCTCAGGCAGACCTACCGCTTCAGCCGAATCCGCGATGGACATGTATCCTTTGATGTCCGCAAAAGCTATCGCTTCGTTTGATTTTACCGATTCAGGCAGAACCTCGTAGATACCGGCTGCTTGTGTCACTGCAATCGGAACGAAAAACAGACCGGCGACCAGGGCAATCATCACCAGTGGCGATACTTTCTTCTTGAACGTTTTGATTTCCAAAGCACCGTCTTTAGGACAAACGTTGACACATTCATTGCAGTTGATGCATACCATGGAAGTCACGCGATCCATTTGCGCGACATCCAAATTGACCGGACAGATTTTTGTACAAAGATTGCAGTGAATGCACACATCATTGTTTCGCTCAACAATGGTGGGGCTGACTTTACCAACAATTGCATAAAACGCGCCGGCCGGACAAAGGTATTTGCAGAAGAAGCGGTCATAGACGAAAGAGCCCAGCAAGGTAACACCCAGCAGAACAAAACCAATGATGGACAACGGATCTTCAGCAAGTGTTTCGGGAATGACCGTTATGTGTCCGTATGCTGCGTATGGATCAAAACTGCTCATCCAAAGTCGGCCAAGACGCCAGGCCATAAACAGGGTTAAAAAAAGCACAAAATATTTGACATATCGCAGATATTTATCCAGCTTGACAGGAACAAGCGGGCGCTTTTTAAAAATCTTTTTACCAATTCTGGCGAATAATTCCTGCAATGCACCGAAAGGGCAAAGCAAACCGCAAAAACTACGACGAAACAAGAAAGCGATCAGCAGTGTGATCCCAAGGAGAATCAAGGTGCCTGAATAGATTTTCTGGATGAATGTGCCTAAAAACAGTAACGCATACAGACTTTCCAGGGCGCCATATGGGCATTAGGCGTGTATGGAGGGTGCTTTGCCGCCACCCAGCAGTTGATGCATGATTGTCTCATAGGTGACCATTAACAATAGTAGAGCCAGCAGCCCTCCTCGAATCC
>CAYNZF010000098.1:0-5134 GCA_964401615.1 uncultured Oscillospiraceae bacterium | reverse complement strand
AAGGAGTAAACCATGGCAACGAAAGAAATAAAATTTGAAATAAAAAAACATATTGGCATATTGAGCACCAACAAATCCGGATGGAATCGCGAATTAAATGTGGTTTCGTGGAATGACGGAAAACCGAAATGGGACCTGCGCGATTGGTCCCCCGAACATGAGAAAATGAGCAAGGGAATTGGCCTGAACGCAGAAGAGCTTGCTATCTTGAAAGAAGTCATCGAAGAACTCGATCCCTATTCGATTGAAGAATAAGCAGAACGGAGAGGCGCATGTCCGCTCGAGAGCTAAAGAGATATGAAGAGCTGAAAAAAGAGATTAAAGAGCACAATGTTCGTTACTACGAAGATGATGCTCCCAGCATCTCGGACTTTGAGTACGATATTTTACTGCGCGAATTTTCAGAATTAGAGAAGAAACACCCTGAATGGCGTAGTCAAGACTCCCCAACCCAGACGGTGGGCGGACCGGCACGCCGCAGCATGAAGAAAGTCACGCACCGCGTAGCCATGCAAAGCCTGCAGGACTACTTCAGTGAATCAGAGCTGGCCGTTTTTGTCGAGCGTGTGTGGGATGAGCTCAAGGCAGGACAGGAAGCTGCGCTCCTACAAGAACCCGCTTTCAGCGTTGAAGAAAAAATTGATGGCTTGTCTGTTTCTCTCGAATACCTGAACGGGCGTTTTTTTCGAGCCTCAACACGCGGTGACGGTCGGGTGGGCGAAGATATCACGGCCAACATGCTCGCATTCAAGGAGCTGCCTTTGAGCCTCAAGGAGGCCGTCCCCTTGCTTGAAGTACGTGCAGAAGTCTACATGTCGAGTGAGAGCTTCGAGCGGCTCAACAAACAACAACGTGAGCGAGGTGAAAAAATATTTGCTAATCCTCGCAATGCCGCGGCGGGCAGCCTGAGACAGCTGGACCCGGTCATCACTGCGGAACGTGGCTTGAGCTTTTTTGTGTTTAATATTCAGGAGATTTCTGGGAAAGAATTTTCGACCCATCTGGAAAGTCTGGAATATTTAAAGCAGGAAGGATTTCCGGTTATTAAGTCTTATCCTTGCAGCGCCTTGGACAGCTCAGTGCACCGGGCCGTTTCCGACATTGCGGCCAGGAGGGCGAACTTGCCTTACGGAATCGACGGCGCGGTAGTTAAAGTGAATTCCTTGGCCGCCAGGGCCTTCCTCGGTGAGAACATCAAAACGCCCCGCTGGGCAGCTGCGTACAAATATCCTGCTGAAACGCAGGAGACAAAACTGCTGCGAATCGACATTCAAGTAGGGCGGACCGGAAAATTAACACCTCTGGCGATTCTGGAGCCTGTACTTGTGGCCGGAAGCACTATTTCAAAAGCCACTTTACACAATGAAGACTACATCAAGGACAAAGATATCCGCAGCGGTGATTTTGTTTACATTCAAAAAGCAGGTGATGTCATACCGGCTGTGGTTTCGGTCAACCTTGATAAACGTGATCCGTTGAATCATCCCTTTATCATGCCGCAGCAGTGTCCGGTCTGCAGTGCTCCGGTTGCACGAGTGGAGGGTGAAGCCGCGACCTACTGCACCAGCGCGACTTGTCCTGCTCAAGGTCTGCGCCATTTGGAGCACTTTGCAAGTCGTGACAATATGAACATCGAAGGCCTGGGCGAAAAAACACTGGCTCAATTTTTTGAGACCGGCTGGATCAAGAGTATCGCGGACGTGTATCGCTTGAATGAAAAACGAACGGCCATGCTAGAATTACCGGGCTTTAAAGAGACCTCGGTCGACAAACTCCTGGCCTCGATCGAAAAATCCAAAAACTGCAGTCTGGAAAAATTCATCGCTTCGCTGGGCATTTTGCATATCGGTACCGCCGCAGCTCGCAGCTTAGCGGAGCGCTTTGGCAGTATGGAAAGCTTGATGGAAGCCCGGGAGGACGACCTCATGAATGTTCCGGATATCGGTGAAATCACTGCCAAATCAATCGTCGCCTATTTCAATGTGCCGGAAAACAGGCAATTGCTGAAAGAATTGTCAGACTTGGGCGTGCAGCCAACGCATGAGCCAATTGAAAAATCCGGTACCGGATTAAACGGTTTAAACTTTGTGATCACAGGCCGCCTGCCCAAATTAAGCAGGGCAGAGGCCGGTGAAATCATCCGGCGTGCCGGTGGATCAGTCAGTGAATCAGTCAGCAAAAAGACCTCTTTTTTACTGCTCGGTGAGGACGCCGGCAGCAAGGCTGATAAAGCCGCACGCCTGGGTATCCCCAGCTTGACTGAAGCAGACTTACTGAAAATGGTGGGAGAACACTGATGGTTTACTTTTTATCAAGAGCAGGCCTTGCTTTTGTCTTTAGTCTGGGGCTGCTGATCCTCTTTGTTTTTTTGAGTAAACGCTATCGTAAAGAAAATTGTAAGAAGCCCCTTCAAGTATTTTACCCCAGCCTCTGTGCTCTGCTGCTGATTGTTTTTTCGATTTACTCGACCGCGCCTAAACTGATGGACAGCCTTGCGGTCTTGCGCAATGCCTATTCTTTTAAACAGGTGACCGTTGCGAGCCGGCAAGCTTTGCCCGGGATTTTAAAAACTGAAGACGGCGGCGTTTACAACTACAATCCATTTTCTCTCAGCTTGGAGTTGGGTGAGAGTTATAATATTTCATACACCCCTTGGCAAAAGTACATCATTAACATCGCTGAGGTAGAAACAAAAAAGCCGGAATAGAAGGGTTACTTTACAAATGACTTCCAAAATTTCACGAAAAGCATACGAAAGCCCGATTCGTTTAGTCGTTTCCGATCTCGATGGGACATTGCTCAACCAGTACAACGAAATCAGTCCTGAAAATTATGACGCAATCATGGCGTTAAAGGAAAAGGGCATACTGTTTACTTTTGCCACCGGACGCCTGGACTGTCAGGCTAAAATATATATTGAACAACTGGCCTTGGATACTCCGGTCATCAGCTGCAATGGGGCCTTGATCAGGACCGGTCTGGCACATGAAATTTTACACCTGGAACGGATGAGCAGGGCAATGGCCATAAAAATGATGCATTTCGCAGACGAGTTCGAACTGGATTACATGGTCTACGACACGGACGAAGTGTTTTATCCCGCGACTTCGGAGCGCGTTGCGGCTTATTTAAACTACAATGCGTTGGCAAGCCGGCTGAATTCTAAATCCGTCACCATCACGCCTATCATTTTGCAGCGAGACATGGACTCAATTGCAGGGCGCGTCTGCAAGATTTATTTACACAGTGAAGAAAGCGAAAAGATCGTGGCCTGTCGCGAATTTGTCGCTCGTGAAACGGACCTTATTGCGGTTTCATCGATGGACAATAATCTCGATATCGCGCCGCCGCGTCAAACCAAAGGAAACGCGGTTTTATGGCTCGCTAAATACTATGGACTGCAGCGTGAAGAAATCTGCGTGTTTGGTGATAATGACAATGATGCCAGTATGATTTTCGAAGCCGGCTTAAGTTTTGCCATGCGTAACGGAACCGAGATGGCCAAAGCTGCTGCAGACTATATCGCACCATCGAATAATGAATCCGGGGTGGGGAGAGCCATCCGGCAGTTTATTTTGCCGTAAAATTTTCAATTTCGCATTTATCCGATTGCCTCCGCAGATCAAAACTTTGATAATGTCGGCAAAGGGGGGTGAGGAGTTGGACCTTCGAGAGTTGAGCGGGGCGCAGGAGCACCCCATAAATGCGGGTCAGACCGGTTTTTACGTTGTTGTGAGTGACCGTGATTTATTGAGTAAACTACAAGATTTAATGAAGCGCCAAGGTTATCTGGGTTTTATGGATACTGCCGGTAAGTTGAATTATTTGGTTGACGGACGACAAAACATGTATAAAGCGGCGCACACCATTACCTCATTCAATCCGCAATTGTCCAAGGAACAGATGGCTGAACACGATACACAAACACAGCTGAGCAAGCGCGATTTAAAGAAAATGGTAATCAATTTGCTCGATGAGCATGGGTTTAACAAACATCACAAAGGAACCAGTGTCTTACAATATGTTCTGCCGCTGGTATTCGAACACAAAGAACGGATTGCCCCTCTCAGTAAATACATCTATCCATCAGCAGCACAGAAATTCGGAATAAAGGCTCAACAGGTCGATCGTCTTATCCGTTACGCAGCGAATGCTTCCAAACTGCAAGTGGGTAATTCAACATTGATCAATCAACTTGCGGACGAAATGTCGGGCCGGGTCAACGATTTGGAGAAATGAATTTTTCCAGCTTGCAGCTGTCAACCTATTAATAAAAAAACTCATGGTTAAACTCGGAAATCGCTCATATAGAAGCCTTTTGGTATTGATTTAACCTTGACAAGGATTGACATCAAAAGCATAATGACAAAGCACAACAACCTTAGGAGGCAATATCCAATGAATAAAAGTGAACTCATAGATTCCGTTGTTAAATTATCAGGTTTGAGCAAGAAAGACAGCGAAAGCGCAGTCAATGCCGTGCTGGAAAGCATCACATCGGCGTTAGTCAAAGAAGACAGAGTCGTTCTCGTCGGCTTCGGTACTTTTGAGACCCGCAAGCGCGCAGCTCGTAACGGCAGAAACCCTGCTACCAAAGAAGTCATTGAAATTCCTGCGTCTAAAGCCCCGGCTTTCAAAGCGGGTAAGGGTTTGAAAGACAAAGTCAATAAAGTGTCCAAGAACCGTAAGTAAAACATTCCCGAATAAAATTTGAACTGCACCATGATAATTCATGAGGCAGTTCTTTTACTTTGGAGGAGAAAACGATGATCAACAAAGAAATGATGATTGCAGAAGTCCTGGAACTTGACACCGGAGTAGTACCGATATTTTTGAAACACGGTCTGCACTGCATGGGTTGCGCCTTGTCCAGAGGCGAAACAGTCGAGGAAGCCTGCGAGGTTCACGGACTCAATCTAGACCACCTGATGTCCGACCTGCATGCTTATTTTGGAGATGAAGAAGCAGCTGATTGATAAGTCTTGTCTGATCAAGAAGCCTGCAAGGCTGTTCTGTTAAATGAAAAGACCCGTAAACACTGAGTTTGCGGGTTTTTCTGTGGAGCCTGCGAACGGATTCGAACCCCTGACCTGCTGATTACAAATCAGCTGCTCTACCAACTGAGCTACGCAGG
>CAYNZF010000097.1:0-5184 GCA_964401615.1 uncultured Oscillospiraceae bacterium | reverse complement strand
ATTCAAGAAAGTAAAGCGCCGCTCGGCTACCAGCTCAATCCCAACCCGATCTATGTTAGGGGCATGGTGCAGGTGGAGGGCATATCGATCGCAGGCTTCCCGAAACAAGTCAGCGAAAGCGAGATGAGGGCGCTGGCTGAAAACAACGGCGCGCAGGTAGTCGTGGCTCATTCTGCGCTGGTGTATTACACCGACCATACCGCCGCACTCATCACCGCTGCTGACCATGCGATCACCAAGGTAGAGATCGTGAAAAACAGCCTTCTGCCGGAAGACGAAATCGGCACGCTTGTAATGCCGCGCGTGTCCAGCACGGTCGCCGGCACAGACGGACTGATCCCGCTCGTGAACCTTGGTTTATACGGCAGAATTGAACTGACTAAACATGCCGACAACCATAACCCCGACACCGAAGATTCGGCTCTCAATTCCGCTGTCAAAGAACCTGAAGTCGGGGTTGAATTTCAGATCATCGACGCAAAAGACATGCTTGTGGAAACGCTCACGACCAATTACCAGGGCAAGGCAGCCTCGGGTCTCCTGCCGTATGGTGATTACACCCTGCATCAAGTGGTAGGCACAGGCAACTACCCGACGCTTTTGCCCATCGCCGACATGGCCTTCTCCATCAGTAAAAACGGACAAGTGATCTCGTTTGTCGCAGAAAACCAACCGCTGCGCATGAGAGTGCAGGTCAGCAAGTTTGACGAGGAGACTCAAAAAGCCATCCTCCACAACGGCGCGACCTTTGAGATTTATAGGTCTGACGATAGCCAGGTCGTCATGCACAGCTACTATCCGACCCCGAGCCAAATTTCTGAGTTCACCACAAACAGCGAAGGCTATTTTGAAACACCGGGACGATTGCTGCCGGGGGACTACTACCTGGTGGAAACGAAAGCACCCGTAGGCTACTACGTCACCGCAGGACACAAGATTCCGTTTACCGTCCCCGCGAACCTTCCGACTGATCAGGCCATCATCATCGATGTCCAGATTGGTGAGGAAGTTGAGCAGATGGTGGGTGTGGACGTTCCCAACACCGCCCAGTTTGGGAAGCTCAGCATCAACAAGACCGCGGAACTGTTTGAACGCTGGGCGCAGGAAATAGTGAAAGTCCTAGTCCCTGAAAGCGGGACCTTAATTCAGCCCATCGTTACCGCAGACCCGGTCGAACCAAAAGAGATCGAGTCCGAGGTGAAAACCGAAGTCGTCATCGGCGGCCGAGTCGTAATCAACGGACTTTACGAAGGGGTACCGGCGGAAAGCACGACCACTGCCAGCACCACTTCTGCAACCGAAGCGACAGCCGCGAGAGCACCATCAGCAGCGACTTCCGCAAGGCCGATTCCAATCACAGAAACCGCCACATTGGCAAGCGCGGAAGCAACGAACGCTGCAACGACTGCAACAAGCACAGAAGTGACCACAGAGACCACCACAGAAGTGACCACAGAGACCACCACAGAAGCCACGGAAGTCGGCTTCCTGTCCGGCGGCAGTACAATGAACATGATCCCTGTCGAATTTGACAAGAACGGGGCCAAAGGCGAAACGCTCAAGATCGTCGGACAAGCTGGGAGCGAGAAGGTGGATCTGACATTGGTCTTTGGCGAAACGGTGAGTCCCATCACACTAAAAGCCGGCAAGTACGACCTCAGTTTGGCAGGTGTCACCACCAGCTATTATGTGCAAACAAGCGCCTTGGTCACCTTTACCCAGACCAGGGTAAGCAAGGCCGAAATAGTCATGATTCATAACCCGAAGTATGTGGAAGACGCGGAAGCGGCTAATGAAACGACCACCGTATTGGAAGGGGCCTTGATCGAAAAAGAATTCACTGTAAACAAGCCCGTCTACACAAGCAAGATCCTCGCAGGCGTGGGCTTTGAACTGATCGCGGCGGAAGACCTCTACAGCTTCGACGGTCAAAGCAAGTTCTTCAGCGCCGGCGATGTGGTCAAGTCCGGCATGACAGCAGCGGGCGAAGAACTCGTCTTCACGGACATCCCCCTGGGCAAGTACCGATTAGTCGAGAAGTCGGCTCCAAGCGGTTACCTTCTGGACCCAACGGTGTATGAGGTGGAATTCACCCCTGAAGAACAGTGCGTCCTCTTTACGCTCAAGAACACCAGCGAAATCGTCAATAAACGTCAAATTTTGAATGTGAAGATGAACAAGACCATGGCAGCCACGCCCTTGTTCCACCACGAAAACGGCGCGCTCAAGGATGTTACCTTTGGGGTCTACACCAACGAAAGCATGCAAGGATTGGCCAAAGACAGCCTGATCGCGGTCGTCAAGCCCGCCATGCAGGCCGACCCGGACCAAGGCATTGCCATCGGTGACATGATCGTGGGTGACCTTTTGCCCGGCAGCTACTATTTCAAGGAATTCAGCACGAACGGCAACTATGTGCTTGACGAGCAAAACTTTCTCATCAAAGTCAGCTTCGTTGAGGGACTAGAAGAAAGCCTCACAACAACGGCTGAACCCGTCACCAACGTGCCTAAAACCGGCGAGCTTTTGCTGTCCAAAGCAGACGTAGAGACAGGCGTACTACTCACGGGCGCGCGCTTTGAAATCTACGGACTCACCAACGAAGGGACGTTAATCCCCGTGCTGAACCAAGTGGGGGAAAACGACTGGTCTGTGGATGAAAACGGACAGCTCAGCTGGGAAAATCTGGAGATGGGCAGGTACCGCTTCATTGAAACGGCCGCACCCGTTGGCTACGTCAGTGCCAGGAACCCCTTAGATATCGAAGTTACAGAAAACGACACAGTAACGAGAGTGACATTCAATAACAGCCCTTCAGAGGTCAGTATCCTGAAAATCGATCAGGAAAGCGAAGCAGCGCTCGCAAGCGTAGAACTTGAGCTCTACGACCTCAATGGTAAGTTGATTGACAAGTGGACATCTACGACCGAAGCACATGTTATCAAGCGTCTGGTGGTTGGAGGAACCTACGTACTACGGGAGATCAAATCCGCAGCCGGTTATGCCACGACGAAGGATGTGAGCTTTACAGTGAAAGACGAGGCGATGGTGCAAGGGGTGGTGATAAGCAACACCAAGACCACCGTGGAAATCCGCAAGCAGGACGCCGGCACGGGAGCAGAAATCCCCGGCGCGTCCATGAAACTGACCGACACGGCAGGGAAAACCGTGGTGGAATGGATCAGCAGCGAGGTACCCTTCGTCATCCGCGGCCTGGAAGTCGGTAAAACCTACACTCTTCACGAAGACCTGGCCCCTCTAGGCTATGTGGTGGCGAACAGCATCGACTTCACGATTGCGAATACCGAAGGCAAACAAGAAGTCGTGATGATAGACGAGCTGACCACCGCAGAATTCAGTAAACAGGACGGCACCACAGGCACAGAGCTGCCCGGAGCATCCATGAAAATCACGGACAGGGACGGTAAAACCGTTGAAGCATGGACCAGCGGTGACACCGTGCACATCGTCAGAGGTCTGTACGAAGGCGAACGTTACACCCTCCACGAAGACTTGGCCCCTGCAGGCTATTCCTGCGCTTCCAGCATCAGCTTCACCATGGGCGACGGCAAAAAAGTCACCATGATCGATGAACTGACGAGAGTCATCCTCGAAAAGGACGATGTCACCAACGGTAAACCCGTACCGGGCGCGGAAATTACCGTGTACGACGAAAAAGGCAATGAGGTCTTCAAGGGATTCACAGACGACCACGGCCAAACCCAAATCATCGGACTTGATGGGGGCAAGACCTACCGCTTCAAAGAAAGCATTCATCCGTTTGGATACATACTGAATAAGAACATCTTCACGTTCAAGTTAAACAAAGACGGCAGCGTTGAAGGCACTACCGAGTTCAGCGACGAGCCCACGCGTTTCGAAATCAAGAAGACAGACGACAAGGGCCAAGCCATTGAGGATGTGGGCTTCCAGCTCTTTACGGATTCAGGCGTCAAAATCTACTGGACGCTGCAAGACGGTATCTGGATCGCGGACGCCAACGGCGCGCACGACACGGTCTTGTCCAGCCAGCACGGCGACATTTTTATGCATTACCTGCCCGTAGGCAAGTATGTCCTGAAAGAAAACTTTACTCCGGAAGGATACAAAGCAGCGGCTGACCGGAACATCGACCTCACCGCAGAGCACGGCACAAGCTCAGCGCTAAAAATCTCTGTGATGAACGAGCAGATACCTGCACCGGTCGCGCCTATCTTGCCCAGAACGGGTGAAAATGACCCCAAGCTTCCCTTGGCCAAGGCTGCTGGCGGATTGTCTTTTGCCTTAGCTGCAAGCATTTTATTCATGAAGAGGCAGCTAAAAGCACGAAACAGAGCGTGATAATTCTACGCGATAGTTGTCAAAAAGAGCCGGAAAATTCCGGCTCTCTTTGTTACATCACATAGTAATCACGTTCGGATATAATTCAAGCAAGGCGAAAAGGAGTGAAAGTTGAGCGCGATGCAAGTAGAAGCAAGCCAAGTCCATATGCAGAAAAACAAAACAGATTTTTCAGCCAACGCTTTGAAATTGATTGCCATTTTGGCCATGACACTTGACCATCTGGCTTGGGCTTTTTTACCTTTGAACAGCTATAACGCTCAGATATTTCATCTCCTGGGACGTTTAGCCGCGCCGATTATGTCATTTTTGATCGTTGAAGGGTACTTCCATACTCGTGATGTGAAAAAGTACGCTCTCCGCCTGGCTCTGCTGGCTGTTGTTTCACATTTTTCCTTTCAGTTTTTTAACAGCGGTCATTGGCCTTTGGAATGGAAAGAGGGACATCTGCAATTTTTTCCATTTGAGCAAAGCTCAGTAATATTTACTCTGCTCCTGAGTCTCATCGCATTGATCATTTATCGCGGAGGAGCAGAAAACACAGGAGATCCCTATCCGCTGGCCTTGCTCTGCGTTTTGTCACTGTTTGGCGATTGGATGTTTTTCGTGGTTTTGTGGGTTTACTATTTTGCGGTATATCGCGAGGATGAAGGCAAAAGATTTCGCGCTTTTACGCTTATTGCGCTCAGTTCGTTTGTCCTGGTGAATTTGTCACATCTATTATCCCGGCGTGGTTTGTGGTGGGAACAGCTCTATCAGATAGGCGTATTGCTCGCCTGGCCTTTATTAAAAAATTACGATCAACGATTAGGTGGAGGTGGCAAAACAGTGAAATGCCTGTTT
>CAYNZF010000096.1:0-5748 GCA_964401615.1 uncultured Oscillospiraceae bacterium | reverse complement strand
TTGAAGGACATCCTAAGTCGGCTATTGGCGGAAAAAATCCGTCGGCACAAGCAGCAGTAACTGATTGTCAATGATTTTGATCATTTTGCTATACTCCCTCTCTCATTCTTGGCATGCATCACATAAGTATTATACTCGGCAGCCATCGAAGATGAAGCAATACTTTTTTGGTAAAAAGGCAGTAAAAAGCAGCCTGATAATTTCCGGCTGCCCCGATTGATAATTCGTAAAAATTTTTGAGATTTTCTAAGACCATTTTGTGAATACATCTTGGCCTGATTTTACAAGGCGGCGGCTCCACCATCGACCGAAATAACAGCACCGTGAATGTACGACGATTCTTCGCTCAGCAAGAAGACTACGACGTCTGCCACTTCATGCGGTTTGCCCAATCTGCCCATGGGAACGGCGTCAGCCATTGCTTTAATCGCTTCTTTGGGGTATGCCAGAACCATAGGTGTTTCGTTGGTACCGGGAGCGATCGCGTTGATTCTGATATTTTGTCTGCCATACTCTCCCGCTATGGTTTTGGTGAGGCCGGCGATTGCGTGTTTTGTGGCGGAATATGCACCTAATGTGGGAATTCCAACCACTGCTCCCAGGGAAGCCGTGTTGACGATTACGCCTCCTCCGGTTTTCAGCATTTCATTCATGACAAATTTCAAACCGTAGAATGCGCCTTTGAGGTTCACGTCGACAATGGCGTTGAATTCCTCCACGGAACAATCTGCAGTGAGCGCACCGGATCCGGAAATACCCGCGTTATTGAAAAATAAATCGATTTGACCAAAATGTTCAACCGTTTGAGCGACATAATTTTTAACATCATCAACTTTACTGACATTCGCTTGAACAAAAATAGCTTGACCACCCAGCTCTTCGCAAAGCCGTACTGTCTCATTCCCGCTTTCTACAGATAGATCTGCAATTGTTACATTGATTCCCTTCTTAGCCAGTCTCAGAGCCACTTCTCTACCAAATCCGCTTCCGCCACCTGTAATAATTGCTGTTTTCGCTTTCATAAATTTTCTCCTCTGTAAATACTTTCGCTGATGACATTTTGCCTATAATTTTATAATTGAACATGTGCAATGTGCATATGATATCATATATCTATAAAATTATTGCTATTTATTTAATTATTTTATTATTTCGTTAATAAATACAAATACCTCTGACGAAAGGTTAGAACGCTCAGCAAATTTGCCAGGACGAATCTACTATTGTTTGTGCTCGGGCTGCAATCTGAGATTTGGTCAAATCCGGCCCCAAAAAGCGGATTTCATAAAAAAACCCTGAATTGAACGGCAAGCCGCTGCAAATCAGGGTGTATAACTGCGAATATTGAGGCCATTCGAAAAGATATCAATCAGTCCCAAAGTTACTGACTTTGATTCACTCTTCATTTAATCCAATTTATCGCTGCCACTCAGAAAAAGAACGCTAAATCGAAGTCTTAAACCGCTCTTACTTGTCGTCTTTTCCCCAGTATTGCGGGTCATCCAACAGCCATTCATGAGCCGGGTCATCTATTCTGGTTTTTTCCCAGGGATCGTTGTCCAAGTGGCGAATCCCCCAGGTATAGCAGCAGGCATAACCGGGAGCCATGACTTGCGGATGAGGTTCTTTGGTAATGATCAGTGCACCGTGGTGATGAACTTCGTGTACTTCACCATCAGCCCAGCCCGCACCGAAACCCTGCGGTTTCTCAAAGTAATAAAAATATACTTCAGGTTGGGGATGTCCATGAGGAGGATAGCTGGACCAGCGTCCCGGCAAGTTGACTACCTCGCCCAGCACCAGCTTGGAAAAAGGGGCTGACTCATAGTCGTAGCAGGTACGCACGTCTCTTTTCATTAAATTATTCAGCTCGCCGTCGGCTCCACGACGCCAGGTGTCGGTATCTTCAGGCCGGTAAAGGTACGTGCCGTATTCATTGTCGTTATAAGTTCCTTGCACATAAAACTCACTGTATTCATGGGCAACTAATTTACAGCGTTTTCCGGCTGACATCAGCATGCACCAGGGCTTGTGATCAAATGGATCGGGCCTGAGCATGTCCTCTTCTTTACCATCATAAATGACTGCTGCGTGTCCTTTAAACATTAGCCATGACAGTTCTTTTACATTACTGAAAAATTCGTAACTGTCGCCGGCTTCCATGACCAAAAGGCCTACGTCCATGAGCGAACCAAAACCGTTTTCAATATCACAGTTTGTGAATTCGTTGTAGCCGCGTTTAATTTCTTTCTCTATATACATTTTTGCCCTCCCCGGAACTTAATGTCCTATGAAAATCGTTCTTTGTTTGTGTAGATGACTAAATTTATTATAGCAAAGGTTATGTCAAAAAAGCCTTGTCAATCCAGATAATATTTAATCAGCGACTGGGTCCCCTCGTCGCCCAGACCGCGCTTTTCCAGCGCCTGATACATTGCAAGAACATCCTCTAGTATCTTTAGAGAAGCTTCATTTTTGTCAAGTTCGTCTCGTGCCAGCAGCATATCTTTTACATAGTGTTTGATGAAAAAACCAGGAGCATAATCTTGCTTGAGGATTTTGGGGCCGTTGGAAGACATCTGGAAGCTGCCGGCTGCGCCACCGGAAATCGCTTCCAGTGTTTTGTCCGCATCTAATCCCACCTTTTGCGCAAAGCTGACGGCTTCGCAGACACCGGCGATGGTACCGGCAATGGCCACCTGATTGGCCAGCTTCGTTTTTTGTCCATTTCCTGAAGGACCCATATAAAAAATTTTGCTGCCCATGGCGGAAAACAAATCATAGCAAGCTTCGAAGTCTTCCTTTTGTCCTCCGACCAGAATCGTCAATTGGGCTGTTTTGGCACCAATATCTCCACCGGTCACCGGGGCATCGAGCATGTGGACCTCTTTTTCCATCGCTGCGGCATAGATTCTCTGATCAAGTTCAGGGCTGGTTGTGGTCATGTCAATCAGATAAGTTCCCGGGCCGGCCGCTTCAAGAATCCCCTGGCGGCCGAAATAGATCTCCTCGACGTCCTTGGGAAAACCCACGATCGTGATTAAAACATCTTTGCCTGAAACACATTCAGCGACGCTCGGGCTCCACTCAGCCCCCTCAGACAAGACATCTTGCACCTTGTCTTTATTCCTGGCATAGACGCTGACGGAATAGCCCTGTTTCATCAAATTGCGGACCATGGACTTCCCCATGACGCCAACACCGATAAAGCCGATTTTTTTCATAACTTTCACCCCCTGCGTAATCAAACAAACCAGAACAACCTGGTTTACAAGCCTCGCTTTAGTGTAAAGGAATAATCCGCAAGATCGCAACTCACCCCAAGTTTCATATTTGCATTTCAAGTCAGCCTCATACACACTATAATCTAATTGTCGAAGCAGTCCACTTCTTTTGCAGGTATTGAAATCTTGCTGTACGAAGTCAAATTACCTTTGATACATAATCAAGGTATTGATTGGAGGTCATGCACATGTCCAGAAAAGAGCAGATAAAAAAACTTCTTCGCAGCCAGCTTCCGGATTACACGCCACATCACTTTGACCTGACCTTATACATCACCGATGTCATCGCTAAACACTATGGCTATGATCGAGAGGGTATAGAGGAATTCATCGGAAATCATTTCCTGCAATTGGATTTCTCAGCACCTGAAGGGAAAGATGGCGGCTATCGAGGGATCGAGCATCAAAACGCAATCGTATCCGACGAGTTTGGTGTCAAATGGGACATGGCGAGTAATTATTCCATAGGCGACTGGGGGATAGTCGGTAAACCGGTACAAGATCTGGACTTTGATGGTTATGTATTTCCCGATGGAAGAGGTCTGGGGCGATTTGAAAAAGCAAAATCCGTCATGGCTAAGTACCCTGACCGATTCAACGTTCTTAGGATCAACGGTCCATTTGATTTCGGCTGGCATATCACCGGCCTGGAAGATTTTCTGGTGGCGATGGCTTCAGAGGAAACCTTGACTCACCGAATATTGGAAAAGACCAGCGAGTACATCATCAACGTCATCGAAGCGATTCCCGAGGGGATAGATGCGGTTCGGATCATTGAAGATTGGGGAATACAGAAAGGCTTAATGTTTTCCAAAAAGCACTGGTTGCAGTATATCTATCCATGCTACAAAGAAATTCACAAGGCTATCCGGAAAAAGAATCTAACTGTGATGCACCACAGCTGTGGCGACATCACAGAATTGTTCCCCGAAATTATAGAATTGGGCGTGGAAGTCATTGACGCACTTCAACCTGAGGCGATGGATCTGGAGTTTGTTAAGCGCGAGTACGGTAAGGATATCGTTTTGTTCGGTGGTCTGGGTTCGCAAAGTACGATACCGACAGGAACACCGGAGCAAGTGGTCAGAGAAGCAGAAAAAACTCTGGCGCTGCTGGGGAAAGGCGGGAAATATGTCATCGGGCCGGCAGGTTCTATCCCATCCGAAACACCACTGGAAAATGTCATCGCACTGATTGAATTCTGCAAGGGCCTTGAGGCATCTTCCCGCTGAATAGATAAACCCACATTAAGAGATTGGTGCAGCTACCAGATGTGATGTACATGGCCTTTTATCATCGTGTTATAAACGTCATCAATCGCTTCAAGTTGTACAGGTGTTAAGTCATTCTGCGATGAAACGCTTGAGTTTCTTTCAATTTGCGAAGGTGCGCTTGCACCGGTAATCACACAGCCAACTTCACTTCTGCGTAAAATCCACTTGAGCGCAATGGACGCCAATGAAGCATCGGGACCCAATTTGCTTTGCAATTCTTTTACAGCTTCAAGCCCCAGCTCGTAAGGGATTCCTGCAAACGTCTCACCCCGGTCAAATGACTCACCTTTTCTATTGAAGAAGCGATGATCATTGATACCGAAAACGGTGTCACGCGAAAACTTGCCGGTCAGCAATCCGCTGGCCAGCGGTACGCGACAAATAATGCCGACATTTTTTTCTTTTGCCTTGGGAAACAACAATGATTCCGGACGTTGGCGAAACACATTGTAGATCACCTGGATTGATGCAACTCCCTCATATTCGAGTGATTTAAGCCCTTCTTCAACGCGTTCGATGCTCACGCCGTAGTGCTGAATTTTTCCTGACTTCTGAAGCCTGTCAAGGCAGTCGAAGACTTCGGGATCATAGTAAACATCCGTCGGCGGACAATGAAGCTGCAGCAGCTGAAGTGATTCAACACCCATCCTACCAAGACTTTCTTCGACGAAATCGTTTATTGCCCGGCAAGTATATTTCTGAGCGATATGAGGTGACAGCTGACGCCCGCATTTCGTCGCCACGATGACTTTATCACCCTTGGCCTTGATAAAAGGTTCGAGCGCTTTTTCACTTAGCCCGTCATTGTAAACGTCTGCGGTGTCGTAAAAATTCACCCCGTTCTCGAAAGCTGTTTCAAGGGTTTCTCTTGCTAGAATCGGATCAAAGGCGTCTCCCCACCTTGCGCCAAGCTGCCATGTTCCAAGTGAGATCTCTGATACGTTGAAGCCAGTCTTTCCCAATACTCGATAATTCATTTCACCCTCTCCTTCAGTTGTGTTGGCCGTTTCTTTAATCTGATGAAGCTTCCTGTACAAATGACGACTGCCAATTTACCAGATGGCACAATGCCAGCCATCTGAGGGTGCGTCCAAATCCTGCTTGCGTTTCGCTGCAGTTTGCTTGTTTGCACCGCACAACACCCCTGTCCATTATACATAAGAGTTGCCCATTCTCGTTCATCCATTAGT
>CAYNZF010000095.1:0-6151 GCA_964401615.1 uncultured Oscillospiraceae bacterium | reverse complement strand
CAGAGCAACGTATTGTTCACAACAGCGAGAACGTTGTCGAAGTTAGAAAACTGGTCAAATATTTTCCCATTAAAGGAAACATTTTGTCGCCCACCAAAAACTTTGTGAAAGCGGTTGATGGGATCAGTTTTACAATAAAAAGAGGTCAAACCATGGGCCTTGTGGGTGAGTCCGGATGTGGCAAGACGACTGTTGGACGCACGCTTCTCCGTCTAAACGAGAAGACCTCAGGAGAAGTTCTCATAAATGGTATCGAGATCCATGAATTGGATCCGGTCGATTTGCGAAAAATGCGCCCCAAGATGCAGATCATATTTCAAGACCCATTCTCCAGTCTGTCTCCAAGACTGCCTGTCGGTGACATCATCGGTGAAGCTGTAAAGGAACATAAATTGGTGCCGGACAATGAGTTGGATGACTACATTACGCAGATCATGGAACAATGTGGACTACAGCCTTTTCACAAAAGCAGATATCCTCATGAATTTTCTGGCGGACAACGTCAGCGCATCTGCATAGCCAGAGCTTTGGCCCTCAAACCTGACTTTGTTGTCTGTGATGAACCGGTGTCCGCATTGGATGTCTCCATTCAGGCTCAAATCATTAATTTATTGAGAGATTTACAAAAAGAATTGGGCCTGACGTATCTTTTCATCTCACACGATTTATCCGTTGTTGAGCACATATCCGACACGGTCGGGGTCATGTACCTCGGAAACATCGTTGAATCAGGCGCCAAGGACGATATCTTCAATGAGCCCTTGCATCCGTACACGCAAGCTTTATTCAGCGCTATTCCGGTTCCGGATCCGGACGCCAAAATGAATCGCATCGCGCTCGAAGGGAGCATACCTTCACCGGTCAATCCTCCTTCCGGATGTAAATTTCATACCCGTTGTCCAAAAGCGATGCCAATTTGTAAAGTGGATGTTCCTGTCGAATTGTCGACTGCGGACGAGCACATGGTCGCCTGTCATTTGTATAAAATGGATGGAAATAAAATCGTCCTGAAACAGGACTGATAATAGAGGACCGGCAATGACAAAAAATACACAAAAACACAATGATGATGACGGCAGAGTCATCGCAGAAATGAACGTCTCCGGCATGCCCTGGTTTGATAGTAAAGCTGACGCAAGACGCCGTCTCTTCGGGCCGGGACGTCACCGGGGCCGCGGCAGCAGAACAGATGAACTTGCCTACATGAGCCGCCCGGCAGCCATGCACGTCGATAAATACAGCATGAGGATGCTTTTGCGCTCCTCTGTGTTGGCCTCACTCCTCATTGTTGGGGTTTATTTATTGGTATTTATAGCAGTAATTTTACTTTTGACACTCGTTTGGTAAAAGGAATTATCTTTCATAGTCATCAAAATGGGCTGCGGCGCCACGACGTTGCGGTCTTTTTTTTCTAAAACTGCGAATTACAAACAGTATCAGAATCAAGAGAAATATTGCGCCAAAAGCATAGGCAAAGAAACCCAGGTAAGTGTCCTGAAAATAGGCAAGCGAACTTTGCTTGATGTCAACACCGGGAGTAAAAATTTGTCTGTACAACTCCAGATTCCTGACGGTGTCTTTGACGGAGAGCAAACCGATTGCTTGTGAGGCGGTCAAGGGTGCATTTAATTCTGCGGGTATGGACAGTTCAACTTGATAGCGGCTAAGGTCTGCAACCGGCGGAAGCATCACTTCAAGATCGGCACCGACATAGAATGATACGGTCTCAGCATCTTCAGCGCCTTTTACATCCAGTTCTTTTATGAAGTCGCCTTTTTCAAGTAATTTATAGGGGCCTTGTTCCTCAAAGAGATAAGCATAGATTTTTTCATGATCGAGCACATTATCACCCGCATTGAGAGCGTTATTGCTGATGATCAGATACATTTTTCCGTTTTCTTCGTGATACGAGGCCAGACTGTAGTTGGATTCCTCGACGTAACCGGTCTTCCCGCCCTGGATGTAATTGACCTCCGCATCAAGCAGATTCGCGTAATAATCGATGGTGTGGGTGAGCTCGATGCCTTCAGGATGCTCGTCGCTTGGCGAGGTGGTATAACGGTGTGTTCCCGAAATCTCGACAAACAGCGGATGTTCCAGACAGGCCAGCAAAATTTTGGCCATGTCATTGAGGGTGCTGTAATTATTGATGTCTGACAGACCGTGAGCATTGGCAAAATGGGTTCCAGTAAGCCCCATTTCCTCCGCTTTGGCATTCATCAGTTCAACAAAATACAGCAAATGATCTGCCAGGGGATGTGTTAAAACATTCACCGCGTCATTGCCTGAATTCAACATGGAGGCATAAAGCAAATCTCGTACACTCATGGCTTCGCCTTGTTCCAAACCGATCACCGCAGCATCTTGCTCATATAAACCATTTAAGTCTTCCCAGGTTGCATGCTGCATTTGATCCAGACTGACTGTGCCGGCTTCAATTGCTTCGAGCAGGAGCAGCACCGTCATCAGTTTAGTCATGGAGGCAGGGTAAATTTTTTCGGTCGCCCCGATGTTCAGGTAGTCATAATGTGAATCATTGCTTTCGGGATCGATTTCGCGCACTAAAATTTTCTGAGACTGCAAGTCGAGACTTTCGAATGGAATTTCATTGCCGTGACCGAAGGGTAATTTGGTATCACTCGGATCAAGCAGGAGTGAGGCACTACCCGGCACTAAAACGCGGGTGACTGCGGTGTTGGTCGAGGCCTCCGGCAGACTTGCGGTCTCACTTTGTGCAAAAAGAAGAGCGGGGCTGCTAAGCGCGACGGTTATTACCAAAGCGGCGGACAAAAAAACTTTACTGAATTGATAAAAGTATTTACGCATTATTTTCACCATTTTCGGATTTATTTGCTTCAAACTACGCGGTTATGAACTTAAAATATTTTATCATACTGTGATTGGCTGCAGTTGCTTCTATTTACGGTAAAACACAAATCCACAGCTTTGACTTTTACTTGCCCGACGGATGAGGTCTGTCCGCGTATCGGCTCCTTTTTGTCCTACCAACTATGTTATAATTCCAAGGTGATTTTAAAGATTTACCCATATAAAGGAACGAGGAAAGTTCAATGGAAAACAGAACAATTCGCTGGGGCATCATCGGTGCCGGATACATCGCTAAAAAATTCAGTGACGCCATGCCATTTTCAGGCAATTCCAAACTTGTAGCGGTTGCGTCAAAAACCAGTGGGAAGGCGAGCGCATTCATTGCTGAAAGTCCTTATCCCAATGCGGTGGCTTACGATAACTATGAGGACTTGCTCAAGCAAGAAGAGGTGGATGTGGTTTATGTAGCGACCATCAACACCAGACATTTTGAAGACACCTTACTCGTTTTGGACCATGGTAAGGCTGCTTTAGTTGAAAAACCATTCGCACTGAACGAAATTCAGAGCCGGGTGATGATCGAAAAAGCCAGAGAAAAAGGGCTTTTCTTGATGGAGGCCATGTGGTCTCGCTTCAATCCTGTCAACAGACAAGTACGCAGTTTGATAAGCAGCGGCCGTATCGGGGCAGTCGAAAAAATCGAAGCCTCTTTCGGTTCTTTTGGTGGTGAAGACAAGAGCAGCCGCCACCTCAATCGTGACTTGGGCGGAGGCTCTTTGCTTGATGTGGGGGTTTACCCTATCTCATACAGCAGTTTCATGCTGGGGAGAGTGCCGGAGTACAAAGAGGCCGCGGCGGTTCTGGATCCGGTGACGGGCGTCGACCGGCAATTTGTGGGTGTTGGATCAAACCAGAGTGATTGTCTCGTTGTCAGTTCTGCTTCAGTGGTCAATCAACTGGGTAATTCAGCCCGGATTTATGGGACTTCTGCGGTCATTCACGTCCCTGTGTTCTTCAATCCCAAAGAAGCGTATGTCATGGCTTACGGTGAAGATCAAGAAGCTCCGTATGTGCCCATTGAAACATTGAGGCACAACGAAGAGGGTAACGGTTATCAATTTGAGATCCGCGAAGTCGCTGATTTGCTCTTGCAGGGCAAAACCGAATCGGTCATCATGCCGCTCGCAGAAACTTTGAATATCGTCAGAGAGATGGATGGCATGCGCCGACACTGGGGTTTACGCTATCCCGGAGAAGCATAGAGCTTCAATATTTCTTTGATCTATGTTAAAATCATTCAGCGTTTAAACGCGATCGTGGCAAAGGCCACCTTAGGAGGAATTGCATGTCATCACAAGTTGAGAAAAAAGAAAATAACATTGTAGAGTTACATTTGGATTTTAGTGTTGAAGAATTTAAGCACGGTATGGATTTTGCCTACAAGAAGAACGCGAAACGCTTTAATGTTCCCGGCTTCCGCCCCGGTAAAGCGCCCATGTCTGTTGCCATCCGTTACTATGGCGAAGGCGTGCTGTACGATGACGCGGTTGATCATGTAATCAGCCATGCATACGGTGAGGCAATTGAAGAACATAAACTGGAACCGGTGTCCCAGCCACAACTCAGTGTTGATGAAATTGGCCTTGACAAAGGTCTGAAAGTCACTCTGCAAGTGACCGTCAAGCCGGAAGTACAATTAGGTAAGTATAAAGGTGTGGAAGCGGTCAAACCCGACACCGAGGTCAAGGAAAGCGATATCACGGCTGAGCTGGATCGTATCCGCGAACGCAATTCACGCTTGGTTGCTGTTGAAGACCGGGCGATTGAAGATGGCGATACAGCCAACATCGACTACGAGGGTCAGCTCGACGGTGTTCCTTTTGACGGTGGTAAGGGTGAAGCCTACGACCTGCGCATCGGCTCGAAATCTTTTATTCCCGGTTTTGAAGAGCAGCTGATCGGAAAAAATATTGGCGATGACCTCGCTTTAGACATCACTTTCCCCGAAAATTATCATTCCGAAGATCTGAAAGGCAAAGCAGTCGTTTTTAACGTACACGTCAACGGGATCAAAGTAAAAGAACTTCCTGAGCTCGACGATGAATTCGCCAAGGATGTGAGCGAGTTTGATACCTTGGAAGAATATAAAAATGATATTCGTGTAAAACAACAGGCCCGCGCTGAAGAAAGCGCTGAGGCTGCTTTTGAGAATGCGGCTATTGATGCTGCGACGGACAACGCCAGTGTGGAAATCCCCGCGGTCATGATCGAGAACGAACTGGACCAGATGATGCAGCAGCAGGACCAACAGATGCGTCAACAAGGTTTCAGCCTGGAACAGTACCTGGGCTTCTTGAATCAAGACTTGAACTCATTCCGTGAACAGGGCAGAGCGGTCGCAGAACGTCGTGTCAAAACTTCTCTGGTTTTGGATGCCATCGCGAGCGCTGAGGCATTTGAAATCTCTGATGAAGAACTCGAGGCTGAATTGCTGCGCATGTCTGAAAGCTACAAAATGGAGCTGGACGAACTGAAAAAAACCGTCACTGATGACGCAAAAACATACATTAAAGACAATCTGAAAATCAGGAAGGCAATCGATACCATCAAGGAAACGGCCTTGCCTATCGCAGCGGCTCCTGTTGTAGCGATCGATGAAAAACCTGAGGAAATGGACATTTAATAGCGGCTTGACTTTATTTGACATTCATTTACAATGGGTGAGAGGATACTCTCACTCATTGCTGTATCAGCAGAACAACAACGATGTCATCAACATTTTAGAGAGTAATAATTTTTTTTAGAGAGGGAGCCATTATGAGTTTAGTACCAATGGTAATCGAACAGTCCAGCCGCGGTGAGCGGTCCTATGATATATTTTCACGCCTCTTAAAAGAGCGCATCATCATTCTGAGTGAAGATGTCAATGCCGTCACAGCCAGCCTTGTGACTGCACAATTGCTCTTTTTGGAAGCTGAAGATCCGGAGAAGGATATTCAATTTTACATCAACAGCCCGGGAGGAGAAGTAAGTTCCGGCTTGATGATTTATGACACGATGCAATACATCAAACCTGACGTTCAAACCATATGTATGGGTATGGCGGCCAGTATGGGCGCGTTTTTACTCGCAGCCGGCACTCCGGGAAAGCGTTTTGCTCTTCCCAACGCGGAAGTGATGATCCATCAGCCTTCAGGCGGTGCTCAAGGTCAAGCGACCGACATTCGCATCGCTGCGGAGCACATTCAAAAGACCAAGGATCGTCTCAACAAAATTTTAAGCGAACGCACGAAACAACCTTTGGAAAAAATAAAAATCGACA
>CAYNZF010000094.1:0-6208 GCA_964401615.1 uncultured Oscillospiraceae bacterium | reverse complement strand
GAATGATAAGATCTGCGCCCACGGTATTGGCGATGACGGAGAGCGAAGCGGCCGTGATGCGGGCCCCGCTGACTGTAGCAATATTCTCGTATTTTATGTCCTGAATCGCCACGGCTACACCCACATTGATTTGGGAGTTGGTCGCGCTGGCATCGGCCACCGCTTTGCCATCGGTGTCATTCAGTGTACTGACCTCGGTGGCGCCTGTGGTGAAAATGACCACACCATCAGCGATTTCGGCCAGAGAATAGTTGTCAATGAGATTCAGCACGAAAGCGGCTGAGACGGAGATTTTTCCTTCGGCCGTATCTGCTTTTTTACGTCCGCTCAGACGGCCGGCATTGGTTGTAAGATCAGCTGCGGGATCCGCAAGGCTCTGTAGTCCGCCGGCACTGTCGGCTATGGCATCGGCCTGATCATCCGCAGGTGGTGGATCGGCGGGATCCGCAGCGGGAGGCTCAGTGCCCTCTTCAGCGGTGGTTTCTTCCGCAGCCGGTGCAGTACCGGAAGCGCTGGCTTTGGCTCTGGCATTCGTGCGGCTGATCGATTTGGCGCGCACTGCGACGGAGTTAGCGCGGACACTGCGGCTGAGTTTGGAATTGGCTTTGTCATTCAGAATATTGATGGACAGCGCCATACCGACACTGGCTGTGGTTCCACCGGAAGAGCTCGCGTCACTCGACGAGGTGCGGGCAATGTCCGCGACCGCTTCAACCAGGAGGTCTCCTTCGACTTCCAGAGGCGCGCTGCTCGTTGGGGGTAAGCCAAGGTGCGCATTCACATTTACATTGGAAATGGTCAGGGCGAGCGCCGGAACAATAGAAATACCTCCCGCTCCACCCGCTTTGGCGGTCACCGTTTCGCTGCCTTTAAAGAAAGCTTCAGTCGAACTGCTCAGCAGAGACGTGCCGCTCCTATTTCGTATATTCGCCAGATCACCCAGCAAAGCGTGGCTGTTGATTGAGGTCACGGAGACCGCAATGCCCGCGCCTATACCAAAGCTGCCCGCTTCGGTCTCGGCTGACCCTTCCGCAGACACGAGTATTGTTGCATTCAATATCTTGGCTAAAATGTCCAGACTACCCGCACCCAAAGTGATGACCGCAGTCCCGGCCGTATTGTTGTTGATCAGCGCCCTATTGTTTGCACCCAGGACTTGGACGGCGATGGCGCCGGCCAAACCGAAGCTGCCAAAACTGGCTCCTGCTTTGGCGATCGCTGAAGCGAGCAATTCATTGGTCAAGGCAGACAGCTGCAGGCCGCCGGCTGTGACGCTGCTGCTGATGCTGGCCGTCGCCTTGTGCTGCAGCACGTTGACTGCGACACCGACTCCGAAACCGGCACCGGTCGAAGTCACACCGCCCACCGGCGATCCGTCAGCCGTATTTTCGACTTTGGTGTCAGCCAGGGCGGTCACAGAAACGTCACCACCGGCCGAGACCGGTTCGCTTGTATCAATTTGAGCCGTACTTTCGTTCAGTGCATAGCAAACACCCAGCGCACCCACCAACTGGAAGGAGCTGGTGTTTCCTTCTCCACCACCCGTCGCGTTTCCAATAGCACCGCCACTGGCCTGGTCAACCACATCGACCAGTCCACCGGTCGCGCCGTTCAATTTTTCGATCATCAGGTTAAGCGCACTTTGCGGATTGGCGATAATTCCGCTCAAGCCGTTGATCATGCCGACAATGCTGGTGATCGTAAAGCTTTCACCATTGCCTTCCCCATTCGGGCTTTCCGAAGACTGGGCAATATTCTCGACGGTTTCTTGAGCACGTGCTGAGACCCGCAGTTTGTCCTCCGGATCACTTCCGGCTGTGACATGAGCAGCACCCGTTATCTTGGCTGAGACCATTTGCTGCACCACACTGATGGCAAAATAACCACCGGAACCCGGCAGCAAGCTCCCTGTACCGCCGCCTTCGATGAGCGAAGGCTCAGTGGCTTCGGTCGAGACCTTCATTTTGCCATCCGCTTCCAGCGACACATCGCCTGCCGCGATGATGACACTGTTACCGCCCGCTTCAACTTCAGAGGTACCATGTGCAGTGGAAACTGCGATGGCGATCGGAAGTAGACCGGTTCGTGCAGCTGCAGTCAAATCGACATCAGTGGAAGCCTTCAGGATCACATCCGTACCGGCATTCAGCACCGCGCCATCCCCCAGTTTGACCCGTGCCAAGGCGTCCACCACACCGATGGACAGTGGCATGACATAGGAAATGTTGTCACTGGCAGCCGAGACATGGATCAAGGAATGGGCAGTCGCTCTAATGGCCTTGGCGGCGGTAAGCGAACCAAAAATATCTATAATCGCCTCTCCCGTTTTAATGGCGAGAAAGTTAAAATTCAACAGATTACCAAATTCTTCACCCAAACCCGCGTTCATTAGACTTTGCAAAGTCGGCAGCAAGGGTTGGTTCTGAATACTGCGGGCACTGATGTCAATCGAATCGTCCGAATGCAGCGCAGCGCCGACACCGATGGTGACTCTCGCTTCACTCGAGACATCAAAGAAGCTGACGTCGACCGCGCCCAGAGGATTGGTCGGATCAAGGGTGTCACCCAAGACCTGGAAGGTATGACTGTCATCGTCATACGCGGAGATTTCCACGCTGCGGCCGCTGATGGTGCTGCCGGCCAGGGCAGCAATGTCCCGCCCTCTCAGCACAATATCCATACCGGCGGCAGTCAGGTTCTGCACTTGCAGCACATCACCTCGCACGAGCACCTTCGACAAGAAGAGCGTGCCGGGGTTGGAAATCGTGATTGTCGTATTCACCGTTGCAGCAGGATTTGCAATCACATAATCAGTAAAAGAAAAACCGGTGCGGCTCTGCGTACCCGTCGTCGACAGCGTCACGGCAGCCTTGTTCACCAGTTCATCCGTAAATTTTTCAATATTGGAACCTGAGAGATTCACAATCAGGTTGTTTCTCATAGTATTTAACTGCCAAGTGCCGAAGAGCGAGGTCACCGCCATGGCATGCAGGGTGATTTGAGAAGCGTTGCCGGACATATTGGGCGTGAAGTTATCCAGCGTTCCGACCAGATTCAAGCGGTCTTCATCGACACCACCTTGAACATTGGCCGTAACCGTCGTATTGGCAAAAGCGAGATTAGTGCTCAGCGTCAGCAGATCGTCTCCGCTGCCACCATTGAGCGTCGCGGCGGTGCTGGCCGGCGGTGCATTTTCTTCATAGGTCTTGCCCGCGCTGGTCAGGGTGAGATCATCTTTACCTCCACCTCCATAGACCGCTGCGGTCGCTTGACCATTGACGCTTAAGCTGATGATGTCGTCCAACACCGTTCCGTAAACAGTCACTGAAGGACTTTGAACCGTAGTAATGGTCGTTTTGCCAGTGGAAAAATAGAGTCCGGCCAAAATAATTTGCAAATTCGCGTAATCGAAAAGTAAATCGCCCTCAACTTCAACGGCACCCGCTGAAGAAAGCTTGTCCTCGCCGGCGTCATGAGCCAGCACAGACATAGTGATGCCTTCTGACAAATCCGCCGCACTTCCCTGCTTGAAACTCAAACCTCCGCTGTATATTCCGTCACGCACAGTGATGGTCAAGGCTGTAATCGCGTTGGTACGGGCATACTCCAAGGCCGCGTCAACCGCTTGCTGAATGGCATTGCTGCTGTCCGTGTTCGCGAACGCGACGTTTCCCTGCACAAAATAAGCCGTTTGATCCGCTGTGGGATCAATCGGCTCAGATTCAAGTGTCATCATCATAGGCATGCTTGTCATTTCATTTGAAAGCAGCGGCTCACCTTCTTCAGGCAAAAGCAAGGGTGCCGTCAACGATAGTGATCTCAACGGGACAGTTGAAAGTACGGGGTCGCTAGGCTCAGAAAACTCAGCCGGCTCAAGCGTGTAGGTCAACAACTGCGGTTCACTCAAAGCCGTGGGCTCGGTGGGAGCAATGGGCTCTGTCGGAGCGAAGGGCTCTGTCAGACCGATGGGCTCTGTCGGAGCGACGGGCTCTGTCAGACCGATGGGCTCTGTCGGAGCGACGGGCTCTGTCAGACCGATGGGCTCTGTCAATGCGATGGGCTCTGTCGGAGCGATGGGCTCAGTCGTAACAAGAGGTTCCGACGGTACGGTCGTCTCAGGTACGGTATTTTCAGCAGCCAAAAGAGTCATATCACCCGTTTCAGTAGTATTGGCTGAATCAAAAGAATCAGTCACTGAAACAGGCTCTGTAAGGAAAGTCGGATCACTCAGAACTGTTGTGTCTGCGGGATCAGAAGCTCCTTCCGGAGCAGCTGTGCCCGTTGGTATCAACCCCGTGGACAAATCAGCGGCTTTGCACTGACCTGCCGGTGTAATGACCAGAAGCAACAGGCTTACCAGAACAAGACAAAAGAAAAATCTGATGACTTTGTTCTGCGAACGGACCTTACAATCTGAATATGACATCTTAATCACTTCCTGTAATGTCATCCTTATGTATGTAGCATAAGGGCTAAAGACAATTGAGTTTGTTTTCGTTTTTGCATAAAGAATCTTGTGATTTTTCTAAATCAAAATGCTAAAAAATATCTGTGAGACTCAGGTCCCACCAAGCTGCTGTAAAATCGCCCGTGCTGACTTCGTAATCAATGGATCTTCATCTGTCTGGACTGTCCTTACCAAATCAGTTTGTGCTTCGTTGTATTGCTCGTTTTTCAGGTATGAAACACCGCGATTGTAATAGGACAGTTGCAGTGCCTCACCTCTTGCTATCGACATCGAAAAATCTCGACAGGCCTCATCGTAGCGTTCCAGCGACAAGCGGCATATACCGCGGTAATAATAAACGGATGGCAGTTCACTGTTCAACGCGAGCGATTGACTGAAATAAGTTTCTGCCCCTGCCATTTTCTCCAGGGCCATGGCAGCAACACCCATGTTTTGCAGAAGTTCAGCTGAACGCTGATCTGCGGCCAGGCTCTCACCGATCTCCAATACGGCCGTGTAATCTTTTAGGAGGAGCTGGCAAAGGACCAGATTGTCGACATACTGAAGCGGCTCAGCACCAAGCTCAGCCGCCATGGCGAAGTCCTCCACTGCTTCATGATAAGCTCCAAGCTGTGCGTAACATCCGCCTCGATTAACCAATATTTCCGGGTCCAGCGCGTTGTGTTTATTGACGGACAGTGAGTAATACTCCGCTGCACTGCGGTAATCGCCGAGCATCAGCTTCAGCTCACCCATAGCCGCGTACATGCGGGTATTGATTTCTGCAGAGCGTTCGAAGTAACGCTCGAAGACTTCTGCGGCCTTGTTCCACTCTTCACGTTCGATTAATATCTGCACCTGAACAAGATACGTATCGCCCAGCTTCGGGTTTAACGCAGCTGCCTCAGTCAAACTCTCGAGCGCTGCACTGTCTTCATCCACCAGCGTTTCCAGACAGCCTTTCACCAGCCAGACCTGGGCCTGGCTGAGTGGATTAGATTCCACTAGGTTTAAGCAGGTATCGATATGTTGTAGAGCCGCAGGATAGTCGCTGCGAGAAATAGCAATCTCAGCAAGCCGGTAGTAATCATCAAAGCTTGTCGGAGCGGTCAAAGCCGAGGAGGCCACTGAACTAACTCTTTCCAACCAGTTTTGCTCAATATATTTATTATCTTCTAATATGAGCTCACCCGCGGCCACATCCGGCCCCTCAGTAAAATCAGACGGGTCAGCGGATACGTAGACCGTGCTCGCCAAAACGGCGCTCAATGCCAAAACGACAGCCAACAATACCGCCGTCCGCCGAAACCAATTTCGGTTTTTCAGGTCTCCATAACTTCTGTGATCGCTCATCGCATAATCGTTCATCATCTCACCAAATTGACCCTCAAAAGGATCACCTGAGAAAACCGCGCGGGTGAAAATGACTGTTATTTCTTGGATTCTATATACAAAACGTTTAACGGAAAGTGTGCAAGCGCCGACAATTTATGACTTTGCACGTTGTGTCTCGAAAAATTTGCGCCAACATATATTCCGAATTGTGGTGTTATAACTATCTATACGATAAATATAGTACGATTCACTTTATCGAACAATAACATATTTTTGATTTTTCTATAAACAAACGAGTGATTATTAACATACTAATCAAATTTTTCGTCTGTCTCTAAAAATCAAAGTTCACCGTCTTGATTCTAGTCCCGGATAGAGTCCGTATAGTTGGTGTAAATTCAAAAATGAAGAGATGAGCCACATCTC
>CAYNZF010000093.1:0-6320 GCA_964401615.1 uncultured Oscillospiraceae bacterium | reverse complement strand
GGATTGAACCGGATCAGGTCGTCCTAAAGCCAAGCTTACTTCCCTGGCCTCAACAGCAAACGAAATCAATTGAACAAGAAACTGGCGAAAAAGAAAAGAACCCGTAATCCCCATTACCGGTTCTCCCCCCGTTTGTCCTATCTGGAAACACACCGTCTTGATAATTTTGATTGTAGCACTTTATTTTTCAAAATGTGACTACTTCTATTAAAGGTTTGCTTTTTTCGGATTTTTTAGGTGTGCAGCTATCTTACTCGCTCATTTCCCCGTGTTTTTGTAAATTTAATCGTACTTGATCCGGTTCTTGTAGCACTTAATCCTTCATACTAGCACTTACTTTTTCACTCAACCCTCTCAATCGCCTTGATGATGATATCCAGCGCGACCCGATTGCGCCCGCCTTCAGGGATGATGATATCCGCGAGCCGCTTGCTGGGCTCAACAAAGAGCTCATGCATCGGCTTGACCGTACCCAGATATTGCTCCGTGACTGAATCCAATGTTCTGCCGCGCTTTATGACATCGCGACGAATGCGACGCAGAATGCGCACATCCGCATCCGTGTCCACAAAGAGCTTCAAATCAAGCATCTTGACCAGGCGTGGATCGGAAAAAATCAGAATTCCTTCAACGATGATGATTTTGTTGGGCCGAATCGTCATCGTCTGATCTGAACGATTGTGAATTGAGTAGTCATAAACCGGACAATCGACCGCCTGCCCTTGTTTGAGGGCCTGAAGATGCTCCAGTAAAAGATCGGTGTCGAATGCGTCCGGATGATCATAATTGAGCCGGCTGCGCTCGTCATAGCTCAAATCATTGAATGCTTTGTAGTAATTATCGTGATAAATGACACTGGCTTTTTCCTGGCAAAAGTTCAATATCGCTTTGGTCAAAGTGGTTTTGCCACTGCCTGAACCTCCGGCGATGCCGATCATGAATACATCAGTCATGAGCCACTTCTTTCAGCACCGGCTTTTTGGCTTGTCAGTGCATCGGTCAAATGCTCAATCATGCTGGAAATTTGTGCGGCGCAGGATGCATAAGTCTGTTCATCACCACCATAAGGATCCTTAACATCTGTGAAGGCAGCTCTGGGCATACGCTGGTTTAAGTACTCAGACAGCGAGGATATTTTTTTCGTGTGTTCAGGGGCAGAACTGCGCAAAGCTGCGGCCTGGCCTCCGGTCATCGTTAAGATCAAATGCGCGTGCTTGAGTTTTTCGTCTGTGAGGCGTTGTGCACGATGGCGGGTCATGTCTATCCCGTATACGTTTTTCAGTACCGCCGCTGCGAGTGGACTGATCTCGTCACCTTCCAGAGCGGCTAATCCGGCTGATTCGGCCCACCAGGGCAGTGTTCCGGCAATTGCCACGTGATTAAAAAGTCCCTCGGCCATGGGGCTGCGGCAGGTGTTTCCTGTGCACACAAAAAGGATTTGGGGCTTGGGGACAGGTTCCGCTGTGGTTTGTTTGGACTTGTCGTCAACAGCAATTTCTGCCTTATTACTACTGGCTTTTTCAAGACGGTTCATGTAGGCCGCGCCCACTTCACTGTGGGACAGTGCTTCAACCACGATTAAATCGGGTTCTTGCTCATCCAGTTCGCGCAATGCAGCGAATAAGTGCTGGGCAGCCACTGATCCGTCAAAAGAGTGCTCGAACACCAGCATACCGGAATTGAGCATGCGTTCTCCATGTCGCTCCATGATTTGATAGGCCAAGTCATCGGAAACATAAAGGCCGAATCGTGAATCCGCGTTTTTTTCTTGCAATAAATCGCCGAAAGCCAGTGCTTTTTCTGCGATGCTCTCGCCGCGCAGCACAAAGACCGGTGCGTCGGGGGCGTAGTGTCGATATTTCATGCCAGGAGCCCGTGGCACTTCGCCAGCCGTCGCGATTTGGTGATCGGCTGCCAGACGCTGCCGCCAATTTTCATAACGCGGTTCAAAATCCCGTCGTGATTCCAAAAAGCGAATCAAGCGTTCAGCGGTGACCGCACCCGGACGTAAAATTTTGATGTCTTGCTCATCACTCAGATCCAGCACGGTAGATTCAAGTCCGACTTCGCAAGTGCCGCCATCGATGATCAGTGGGATTTTGCCCTCCAAATCATGTAAAACATGTTCCGCTGAGGTGGGCGAAGGCATACCTGAAAGGTTGGCTGAAGGGGCCGCGATGGGTGCTTCGCACAAGGCGATCAGGGCACGGGCGACGGCTTTGGCCGGAATTCTCACAGCTACGGTGTCCAAACCCGCGGTCAGTGCATCGGGCACGCTGGGCTGCTTCTTCAACACATAGGTGATGGGTCCAGGTGAAAAAAGTTGAATCAAATCCTTTTTTAAAGGGCTGAGCGGCTCAACCAGAAGGCTCAGTTCAGCAATGCTGTTGACATGGGCAATCAAGGGGTTGTCGTTGGGCCGGCCTTTAGCCTGATAGATTTTGGCAATTGCCGCGGGGTTTAGGGCCAAAGCACCCAAACCATAGACGGTTTCGGTCGGAAAAGCGACACACTCACCCGCCAGGATCAATTCTGCTGCGTCCGCGAGCTCTTTTTTAAGCGCGGATTTGTCATGTAAGATGGAGGTAGCTAGCTTTAAAACTTCTGTTTTCATCTTATTGTTCCTTTTTTCCTTGGCTCAGCTGCTCGCTCCGTTCAGCGTCCCTCAGCTTCGTTACCAGTTCGTTCATATCGCCTGCCAGAATCTCATCAATCTTGTACAGCGTCAAGCCGATGCGGTGATCACTGACACGCCCCTGATGATAATTATAAGTCCTGATGCGTTCACTGCGATCACCTGTACCTACCTGATTTTTTCGCAGATTATCTTCGGTATTTTTGACCTCTACCTGCGCCATGTCCATGAGGCGCGTTCGCAAAACACGCATCGCTTTATCCTTGTTCTTGTGTTGAGATCGTTCGTCTTGGCAGGTCACGACCACGCCCGTAGGAAGATGGGTAATGCGAATCGCTGAAGAGGTCTTGTTGACGTGCTGTCCGCCAGCGCCTGAAGCGCGATAGGTGTCGATTCTTAAATCCGCCGGATTGATGTCAAATTCCATTTCATCCGCTTCCGGCATCACCGCCACGGTACAGGTTGAAGTATGAATGCGCCCTCCCGATTCAGTCACCGGTACACGCTGCACACGGTGCACACCACTTTCATATTTAAACAAACTATAGGCGCCCTCCCCATTGACCTCAAAAATGACTTCTTTCACGCCACCCAGTTCGGTTTCGCTGACGTCCACCAGCTCTGTCGTGAGCTGATGCATATCGGCAAAAGCGCCGTACATCCGGTATAGGACTCCTGCAAAAAGAGCCGCCTCTTCACCGCCTGCTCCGGCTCTGATTTCGATGACCAGACGTTTGCTGTCGCGGGGATCTTTGGGGGCCATGAGCCGTTCCAGTTCGCTGTCATTGGCGGCAATGGCTTCGTTCAGCGCTTTGATTTCTTCCCGGGCCATTTCGCGCATGTCAGCATCAGCTTCATCGTTGAAAATTTTTTGGGCTTCTTCGAGTTCGGCTTGCAGTGCATCACTCGCGCGCAGCGCCTGCACAATGGGCTCAAGATCAGCATGCTCTTTGACCACCGCCTGGTATTTCGGCTGATCGGCGAGAATACCGGGGACCATCAGCAATTGAGCCAGCTCGTCATAACGGTTGATGATATTGGTTTTACTGATTTCCATCAGTTTTTGCCTCCTTGAATTCAGGTGATTCTATCGATTTGGTCATTTTCTCCAATTTGGCGCGGGCCAGCGTCACCAGATGTCCGCAGCCTTTACAGCTGATTTTAATGTCTGCGCCGGTCCGGATGACTTCCCAGCGGGCACTTCCACAAGGATGGGGCTTCTTCATGAGTATGATCTCGCCCACTTTGTAGGGATACAGAAAATATTTACCCGCCATGTGCCGCCTCGCTTTCCTTACGCGGAAGATACTGCCAAACACTCACGCGTTCGCGGCCTGCCAAATCATTGACGAGTTCCAAATATTTGTAGTCACTGCCGTTCGTCAAAGCTGCAAGCGCTTTACCTTGTTGATAACCATGTTCCAGCATAACGTAGGCACCCGGCTTTAGATATTGTCCCGCTTCGGCAAAAATGCGCCGATAAAAATCAAGTCCATCAAGCCCTGCCCACAAAGCCTGATGGGGTTCGTGCTCACGCACTTCGGCTGCCAAATCTTGATATTCGGCGTCAGAAATGTAGGGAGGATTTGAAATTAAAAAATCACAGCGCTTATCCAGTCGGCTTGGCCACAAATCGGCTTTTTCAAGCCGGACCAGGTCAAGTTCCAGCATCTCACGCAAATTTTCACGTGCAAAATCGAGCGCTGTATCGGACAGATCAGTCGCGTAAATCTGCAGCCCCGGACGTGCTTGCGTGTTTTTATGCTGCAGCCATTCACCAGCCAAAGCCAGGCTGATGCAGCCCGTACCGGTGCAGGGTTCCAGAATGTGCAAGCTCTCCTCTTCAGTAAAGTGATCAAGTGAAAGTTGTAAATAGCGCCAGGCCGTCGTCACCAGCGTTTCTGTATCCGGCCTGGGTATCAGCACACCGGGACCCACCGCAAGGCGATGACCATAAAAATAGCTGTAGCCCAGGACGTACGCATCCGGTTCACCTTTGCGCAATCGTTCCAAGCCAGAAAAATAAAGTTCAGCTGAGTTGAAGTCGACTGAGTCATGCATCATGGTGCGTAGTTTTAATACTTCGAGAGAAAGAATAGAGGCAAGTAGTGCTATGCATCTTGGTCTTGTATCACTGCCGCCGCCCAGTAAAACCTGACCTTTATTCACAAGCGCGGCAATCGTCAGATTTCCGCGTTCAGGTAAGGTCACGCTAGGCCCAATTGTCAGCGGTCTTATCCTCTGGGATGACGGCGTTCATCGCCTGGATTGCCACTGCAAGCATTGTATCGTCAGGTTCTTTGGTCGTAAGCCGCTGTAGAAGCAAACCCGGTTTGGCCAAAATTTTTCCAATAAGGGTATCGTTGTGTTTTCCTGAAAAGCGGAGAATCTCATAAGCGATACCGGCCACCAAAGGAATGAGCGCCAGGCGAATCAATAGATTTAACCACACGCCGTACCAGCCGACCAGAGCGAAAATCAGGGCAGAAATAAAGACCAGAATTAAAATAAAAGAGGTTCCGCAGCGTGGGTGAAAACGTGAAAACGGTCTGACGTTATCGACCGTCAGCTCCATACCTGATTCATAGCAAGCAATGGTTTTGTGTTCTGCCCCATGAAACATCCACACCCTTTTGATATCCTTCTGTTTAGAAGAGAGCCACATGTAAAAGATTAAAATGGTGATGCGCAGAACACCTTCAATCAAGTTATAAATCACGGTGTTTGAAAAACCGTGGCGCGGAACACCGGTCAACGCGATCAATCCACTGGTCAGCGCGTTTGGCAAAAGAATAAAGAGTCCAACGCCCATCCCGAGTCCGAGCAACAATGAAAAAATCACCAGCCAGTCAAGCTTTTTTTCTTTGGGCTGGAGCTCGCTTATCGTTGTGGCAATGGGTACGGACTCATCTTTTACGGGAAGCGCTTCAGTCGTCTCATCGCCGCTGTTTGGCGCTGTGCTGCCGGAGGCCTCATTGTCTTTGGCAGCTGCTTCAGCAGCTTCCGCTTCTTCCTGGAGATCAGCCGAGAGAAGCAGAGCCTTGGTTCCAACGGCCATTTGAGTAAAAATGCGCACTGCTCCTCGCAGAAAAGGGATGTTCATTGTACTGCGGGTATCATTCGGGCCTAAATCGCGTACAACAATTTCACCATTGAGCATTAGATTCGCCATGGCTTTTCTTTCCGGACCGATCATCATCAAACCCTCAATCAGTGCTTGACCACCGATGCTGGTTTTCTTCAGTTCTTGGGGTAGGTTGGTATTATCTTTTTTCATTTCCACTCTATAACAACAAGTGATCAACTTGCTGATTTTTCTAAAAAGGGCTGTTCCTCAGCGGAACAACCCCCTTCGATTTCGCATGACTTACTTCTGTGCAGTCGTGGCCATTCTGCGTTTGAACTTATCTACTCGCCCGCCGGTATCAACCAGTTTTTGTTTACCGGTATAAAATGGATGGCATTTCGAGCAAATATCCACATTGAGTGTGGCCAGAGTCGAACGTGTTTCAAATGTTTCACCACAAGCACATTTCACAGTTGCTTTTTGGTATTTGGGATGTATTCCGTCTTTCATTTCGTTTCCTCTCACATGATGTCCGACGCGTAATCACTTTGGTACGTATGCCGAACAGGCTTAAGAACCTTGATAATATATGCTATTCTCCTCCCACTGTCAATATTA
>CAYNZF010000092.1:0-6575 GCA_964401615.1 uncultured Oscillospiraceae bacterium | reverse complement strand
CCAAAAGCAAATTGCGGATATCGTCTCGATTGCGGATGCCGCCGCCCACCGTGAAGGGTATAAAGACCTCGGCCGCCACCTTTTTTACCATTTCCAGCGTTGTGTCGCGGCCTTCCAAAGTCGCCGTAATGTCCAGAAAAACCAGTTCATCGGCCCCCTGCTCGTTGTAGCGGGCCGCCGCTTCGACCGGATCACCCGCATCGATCAGATCAACAAAATTGACCCCTTTGACCACTCGGCCGTTTTTGATGTCCAAACAGGGGATGACACGTTTACTGAGCATGATGACCTCCAAATGACTGATATTTATGGATTTCTTCAAGAAATCCGGCTAGAATGCGCAGCCCCGCCGCCGCGCTTTTTTCAGGATGAAATTGATACGCGCGAATATTGTCTTTCAGCACCGCAGCAGTGAACTCGATTTCATAATGGCAAAAGGCTGAACTGAGCGATTGATCCTCGGGCTGCACGAAATAAGAATGCACGAAATAAAGTTCGCTGTTTTCGACCAGCAGTGGATCCCTGCAGCTATGGATCTGGTTCCAGCCCATGTGTGGAATTTTGGTCCGTGAGTCCGGCGGCAAGGCGCTCGCGAAGTCGAGCACTTTTCCGGCCAGAAGACCGAGACCGGGTTTGTTCCCTTCGGTACTGCTCTCGAAAAGAAGCTGCATCCCAAGGCAAATCCCCAAAAATGGCTTGCCCGTGGCCACAAAACTCCGTAAAGCCTCACTTAGACCGCTGTAGGCCAGGGCTCCGGCGGCATCGTCAAAAGCGCCGACACCGGGTAAAATGACCGCGTCGCTGCTTGGCAGGTCGCTTGCCCGGTCCACGATTTTAAAAGGCGCGCTCAAATGCTTTAAGGCATTGGCCACCGAGGCTAAATTTCCGCGTCCGTAATCGATCAAAGCTATCATGCAAGTATTTTAGTCTTTCTTTCTGGCCGCGCGCAAGCAGGTTTAGTGTTAGAAAGACGCGCAGATTAAAACGAGTGCAGATGCACCGTGCTATACTTGATTTATCAGGAACTTGAGGTCCTTGTGAGAAGGTGGAGGTCTTTATGAAAATCGGAATTTTCACGGACGCCTATATCCCTCAAATCGGAGGGGTTTCGACTTCTTGTCTTTTGCTGAAAAACGAACTGACCAAACGGGGTCACAAAGTTTTTGTTTTTACGACAAGCGATCCCGCCGCGCCGCTTGAAGAACATGGCGTCATCCGGGTGCCCAGCCTGCCTTTTGTCAGTTCCAAGCGTGTCGCAGTCAATTACAACCCCATGTTGATCGGACGCGTGCGTAAACTGGAGCTGGATTTGATTCACACCCAGACTGAATTCGGTCTGGGTATTTTTGGGCGCAGTATATGCCGACAAACCGGGATTCCCCACGTGCACACCTATCACACCCTTTATGAAGACTGGCTGCACGGCCAGCTGAAAAAAGGGCCGATCGACCTGATCGCCCGTAACGGGGCCAGGCGCCTGAGCGCGACCTTTTGCAATTCTGCTCAGCACATTATAGTTCCGACTATAAAAACGAGAAAGCTCTTGTTGAGCTATGGTGTGACGAAACCCATCGATATAATTCCCACCGGTATTGAATTGGAGAAATTTTTTCAGGCGAAGCAAGATGCCGCGGCCATCAGCAGGGTCAAAGAGGAGCTGGGCATAAAACCTGAAGAAAAAGTCCTGTTATATCTGGGACGCATTTCGGATGAGAAAAGCATCACGCAGCTTTTTGATTACCTGGAGCCCTGGCTGAAAGTTCATCGGGAGGCCCGTTTCATCCTGGTGGGGGAAGGTCCTTTGCGCGGAGAATTGATGCGTTTCGTCGAGCAGCATAAGCTGCTGGGACAAGTCATTTTCACAGGCGGTGTCGCATTGGCGGCAGTCCCGCATCTCTACGCGATTGCGGATGTGTTTATGAGTGCTTCGCGCAGTGAAACGCAGGGCCTTACTTATATTGAGGCGCTCGCGACCGCTGTGCCGATCCTGGTGCGCCGAGATGAAGCGCTTGAGGGCGTGGTCGAGGAGGGCCGCAATGGCTGTTATTTTGACGACCGGGAGAGTTTTGTGGCCGCTTTGGACCGCATTCTTGAGCAAGATGAGTCCAGCTACGCCCAAATGTCCAAGCAGGCTTTGGCTTCAAGCGAAAAGTATTCGGTCGAAGCTTTTGCCACAAGTGTGGAAGCGCTGTACGCTCGTCAAATTGAAGAGGGTGGACGCTTCGGTAAAAGAGAGGTGACCTGATGCAAAAATGGTTTTGTGAACGCTGTAACACCCTGAGCGATGCTGCGGCTTGCAGCAGCTGCGGAACGACAGGCAGGCCGGTGCAGGCGGATGACATGGTGCTGCTCACCACCAGCGATTTTGCGAATGTGGATATCGTAACGGGCATGTTGAAGTCTTTTGATCTTGACCCCCTGGTGCAGACCCGTTATGGCCGTGGATTTGTCATTGAGGCGGGTTCGATGCTGGAGACCTACCGGATCTATGTTCCCTATCAACAGTATGCACGGGCGCGTGAGCTGGTGGAAAGTGCTTGGGCTTAACAGAGACGATTACCTGGTCGGAACGATCTCCAGCCAATAACCGTCCGGATCGGCGATGAAGTAGAGACCCATCTGCAGATTTTCGTAAACGATACAGCCCATCTCCTTATGCCTGGCGTGCGCCGCTTCATAATCATCTACTCGGAAACAAATGTGACTTTCATTTTCACCTAAGTTGTAGGGGTGTTCCGCGTGATCCCTGAGCCAGGTGAGCTCGATCTCAAAAGCAGCGGCTGCGTCTGTCATGTAAGTCAAGACAAACGAACCGTCCGCGGCACTTTTTTCACGGCTTACGGTCAAGCCGAGGGCTTCTTTGTAGAATTCGACCGCTTTTTCGCGATTTTGGACATTGATATTGCAGTGAATGATTTTGAAGTTCATGGTGTAATCTCCTTGTTTTCTTGCTGTTCTTTAACTTGCTTCTGCCATTTTGATTATGGGATTCTAAAATCGGATCTAGTCATTGATATATTCGCTCATGCGTTTACTGTAAAGCACTTCATTGCCTTTTATCCATAGCGCAGCCACGCCGTCCTGACTGTCGATGAAAGCCAGGCCTTCTTCGAAGCTCATGTTGAAAAGTGCAGTGGTCAAACTGTCGGCAAAACCGGAGCTTGCCGCGATGATGGTGACCGCGTCAAATTCATTTTTAGGGTAGAGGCTGTCCGGGTGGATGATGTGGTGATAACGGACTCCGTCAACTTCGTAGTACCGCTCATAGACCCCGGATGAGACCACCGCCATGTCGTGTACCCTGGCAATGCGGATGTACTTGGAATTGGTACTGTCCGCAGGATCCTGAATCCCGACGTTCCAGGGGGTGGAAACGCCGTCGCGGAAGCCGATGGCTCTTACATTGCCACCGACGCTGATCAACGCGTTTTTGAGGCCTTTTTGAGCGATTTTTTGGGTGACCAGCTCGCAGGCCAGACCTTTGGCACCTGAGCCCACGTCCAGGCGCATGTGGCTGTCCGGCAGATAGACCGTACCATTGGCCAGGTCAATTTGAATCTTGGAAATATCCGTATACTGATTGGCCTCCTGCAAAATGTCGAGCTCGGGCAGGCGCGCGTTGACCGGGTCATCGATGCCCTCCTCTCGATAATCGTGCCAAATTTTCAGTACCGGACCAAAAGCCACATTGACAAAGCCCTTCGCGAGCCTGTTCGCTTCGATGCATTGTTCGAGCAGCTGCAGGATGGCGGGGTCGACTTTAACCGGGGCAATGCCGGCTTGATCATTGATGGTCTTGATATTATTGATGCCCTCGTAGTCGTTGTAGCTGTCATAAAGCTGGTGATAGTGCGTCAGCTCGGCTCTGATCTCGTCCAGGTAGATCTGGAATTCAGCTTCGTCTTCGGCCACTGCGATGACTGTGGTCACTGTGTCAAAAACACCCAAAAATTGTCCTCGGAAACGCAGCGCCTCCTCAGCGCCTAGTGAAGATTCACCATTTGGTGCAGTAGACCCGGCTTCAGCAGTGTTTGTCCCTTGCACCGGAGCGGCCGGCTCTTTAGAACAGGCGTTCAAGGGCGAAACCAAAGTCAGCAGCGCGAGACTGAGGATAAACAGACGCCATATCGAGTGATGTTTTTTACTATCAGGCATGATGTGTTGATTCTCCATATTTCGAGGCTGAATGTGTTTTTCTATTATAACCCAAAATAAAAGAGGGATTGTCTCATCCGGTGTTGAAACCTTCGTAGACAAGCCCTCGTGCTTAGAATTCTGAAATTAGTTTATTATTTCGCGGATTCGAAAGCTTTGGCAGCGGTGGTGATGAAGTCGTTGACATGCACGGTGACAGAAGCCAGTAAGTCAGCGTCAGTGACGTTGCCGTCTTCGTTCAGTTCGATACCGGCGATCTCAGCAGCGGTTTTGCCAACGAAAGCTTCTGCAAAAGCAGCGGCCTGTTCGTTCCATTCTTTACCGATCGCGGAAGCTTTTTTCATACCGTAGCCTTCGCCGATGACGTTTTTGGAATCAAGCACAGCAGTAATGTCGCTGGTGATGGTGCCGGTTTTGTCAAATGTCACGATGCCTTGAGCAGCATCATTGATGGCGGAGGTGACTTTACCATCAGCGTCGACGGTCAGAGCAGTGAAGTATTCATATACTTGAACTTTTCCGACTTCAGGAGCTCTGGTGTCTTCGCCAACACTCTTGGTGCCGGAGAGACTTGCCACTACGCCGAGACCCAGCTTGTCGCCTTCGCCTGCGCCCATGGCTTTGGCGTTGTTGACAGCGAGTTCAATGGCGTCGATGGAATCGTTGATATGGATTGAAACACCCGCTAAGGCGTCAACGCCGTCGGGTACGCCTTCAACCATTTTCGTTGCTTTGATTTCTTCAATGGTCTTGCCGATTGAATAGTCAGCCAGTTTTTTGGCCTGTTCCATCCAGTTCATACCATAATCCATACCGAGTTCGTTCTTGGTCATGAATGTGGTGGCCATGTCGGTGGTGACTTTTCCGGTGGCGTCGAAGTTGGCGTCAGCGCGGAGTGCGTCAATTTTGATGTCAGCGATTTTTCCGTCTTCGGCGACCAGAACGGCCACGATGGCGGATCCGATGGTGGCAGTGCCTGCTTCTTCGGCTGTTGCTGATAATGACTTATCGGTCACAGTGAGAACGGCCAGACCTGTTTTCATACCGCCGGCTGCAGGAGCAGCGGTGGTGGTTTCAGCAGGAGCAGCGGTGGTGGTTTCGGCAGGTGCTGCAGTGGTGGTTTCGGCAGGTGCTGCAGTAGTGGTTTCGGCAGGTGCCGCGGTCGTGGTGGCAGCAGTTCCACCGCATGCCGCAAGACCCATAAATAGAGTCAGAGCGGTAGCAAGAGCAATAATTTTCTTGTAGTTACGCATGTGTTTCCTCCTAAGGTGTTTTTATGTCTGGTGAAAAACAAAATAGTTTTGGGACTGTTCTGCGTCCTAACACGATTTTGTGTTAATCACTGGGACAGCATATATTCTTTGCGCTGCAAAATCCACTGTTTTGGCAAAAGAATTTCAAAAATATCGATATTGTTGGGGTGAAAATTGAAAAAATTCGCATTTTTCGATGGAAAATTTACTCAGTTGGTTTCAGTTTTTGTTCTGTTTTGATTTGGCGACACAATCTGCGCATCGCCCTATGTATTTAAGATCTGCCCGAGTAAGTTCGAATTCCGACATGCCCTCAATGCTCTCGAGTCGATCCGCCAGCTGCCGGTTCAGCTCGGGGTCAAAAATATCAACGATGCGACCGCAGTCCTGGCATACGGCATGGGTATGCGGTTCCGTGTGCGTATCAAAATGAAGGGGGCCTCCACTGACATTGACCCGCCCCAATTGACCCAGGTCCGCAAACTGGTTTAAGTTGCGGTAGACGGTCGCCAAGCTGAGCCGGGGATGTTTTGTTTTCAGTACCTTATATATTTCGTCTGCGGTCGGGTGCTGACCGTGTTTGCGAACGGCTTCCAATATCTGGTCTTTTTGTTTCGTGTTGCGCAAAATAATTTTCCTCGACTGCTGCACAGGATATGTTTCAATTCCAATAATAGTAATTGATATCATTAAATTAACACGAATCAATGCAAAAGTGAAGCATCAACCTGAGCTAAGGACTCGCTGCTGCGGTCCCGGCAACGACGTCCTCGACCAGGGCCGGATCCGGTGCCGGGAGGACAGCGACCTCCGTTGGTTCTGCAGCGGAGTTTGTTGCCATCGTTTCCGTGGTGCTTGTGGGCGTGCTGACAAGTTCAGTGCTGGAGTGACTTGGCTCAGGAAGGCTTTCAGTTGTCTGGCTGCTGATTTTACTGATTTCAGTCGTCGGTACGAAAATCATGGCCGCACGTTCGGTTTGGCTGAGTATCAGCATGTGCTGCTGGGCACTGAGTTCAAGGCACAAGGCGTTTTCAGCTTGATCAAGCGCCAATATGCGCAGCTGGTCCAATCCCGGAGGAATGCTCGTGGAGGCCTCGAAAGCATTTGAAACAACAGCGCTCACAAAATTTCCCAAGACATAATTGGCAAAAACATGGCTATGTTTTT
>CAYNZF010000091.1:0-6704 GCA_964401615.1 uncultured Oscillospiraceae bacterium | reverse complement strand
CAGGGAGTTCAACGTACAGTCAGGCGCTTTTAAAAATTCTAATTTGATTTTAGAGGAGTAATATTATGCAAAAAATCGAAGGAAAGAGAATTTACAGTACACGCAGCTTTACGACCTTAATCGAAATGCTGAGGCAGAGTGCTGAGCTGCACGGTGACAAATCCGCGTACATGTTTCGCAGAAAACCGCGGGGAAAGATTCTCACGCGCACCTACAGCGAACTGGTGGCGAATATCGAGGAGTTTGGAACCGCGTTGATGGATCTTGGCCTGAAAGGTGAGCGCATCGCGGTGGCGGGGGAAAACTGCTATGAGTGGGTCGTGACCTATTATGCGACCATCAGCGGCGTGGGTGTGATCGTGCCCCTGGACAAACTGCTGCCCCCGAATGAAGTGATCGAACTGCTCAGACGCAGCAGGTCCAGGGTTTTTGTTTTCACTCCTGCTTTTTTGGAGGTGGCCCTGCAGGCCAAAGCCGAACTTGAGAGCCTGGAATACCTGATTTGTATGAATGAAGTGACGCCTAAGCCTATCGCGATGAAAGACGATCCGGAGGAAAAATTCTACCGTTTTACCACTTTGATCAACCGCGGGGCAGCCTTACTGGATCAGGGGGATAAACGCTTTCTAAACGCGGAGATCAACACGGAAGAGATGTGTACTTTGCTTTTTACTTCCGGTACGACTAGCATCGCCAAAGGCGTCATGCTTTCACAAAAGAATCTGGTCAGCAATGCCATGGGTTCAGCGGCCGTCCTGGAAGTGTTTCCGGGCGAACGCGCGCTGTCTGTTTTGCCCTTGCATCACAGCTTTGAGCAGATGGCCGGTATGATCGTTATGCTTTACTACGGCACTTGCGTCTGTTTTACGGATGGACTCAGATATTTGGCGGAAAATCTGGTGGAATGGCGCATCAATGTCATGCTGGGTGTGCCGCTGCTGATGACCAATATCTACAAACGCATCAATGACAAAATCGAAAAAAGCGGTAAAGCCGGTTTGGTCAATGCTCTTCGCCCTATAGGTCGTGGTCTGTCTCAAGTGGGTTTCCAAACCAATCGCAAGCTGTTTAAAAGCATTCTGGACGGACTGGGTGGTGGCCTTCGTCTTCTGGTCACGGGTGCCGCGGCGATGGACAAAGACGTGATTCAGGCCTTCACGGACTTCGGTGTGACCTTTTTTCAAGGCTACGGACTTACGGAATCTTCCCCTGTTATCGCCTGTTGTAACATGAAACTCAATATTCCGGGAACCGTCGGTCCGCCCATCTATGGCACGACCGTCAAAATCGATAGTGAGATTCCCAACGAACCCGGTGAAATTCTGGCCAAGAGTGATTCTGTGATGTTGGGGTACTTTGAAGCCCCGGAACTTACCGCAGAGGTCATCGACAAAGAGGGCTGGCTGCACACCGGTGACATGGGCTTTATTGATAATCGCGGAGCCATTCACATTACCGGTCGCGTTAAAAGCATGATCGTGCTTACGAATGGGAAAAAGGTATTTCCTGAAGAAGTCGAAATATTACTGAACGCGATACCGGGTGTGAAAGAGAGTATGACCTGGGGTGAACTCAATCCACGTGAAGCGGTTGACATCTGCGCCAAACTCCAGTTTGATTTCGACGAATTGACGAAACTAGCCGGCAGTGAGCCTGAAGCACGCAGCCGCTGGATCAGAAAACAATTGAACGAGGTCAACGAAAAAATTCCGGAATACAAGAAAATCAAATATTTTGTTTACACAGACAAGGATTTTATTCGTACGACAACGTTGAAGGTCAAGCGCAATGATGAAAATAAAGCCATCCACGATTGGATGGAGAATCTGGGTAAGAGCATCAAAGAGCTTGATGGAAGTTACCTGGATTAAACCAACGACATAATTAAACAGCGGATCGTGTCCTTTTTGGTGTCGGCTGATTGGTGAGGAGAGGACATGCAGCTACTCTACGGTAAATATATTGGACAAGTGGCAGATCACATTCTGGATTTGATTGAAGCCAGGCGACAAGCGGGGCAGTTTCGCCGCGCTTTTCTCATTGTGCCGGACGCGCGCAGCCTCAGTCTTGAACAGCGCTATCTGGAACGCATGGAAAAAGGCAGTCTCATGCGCGCTGAAATTCTCAGCTTCGGACGTCTCGCACTGCGTTTCGCGCAAGAAGCTGCCCTGGCTTTACCTGCGGCTTTGCCGGCCCAGTCACAGGCTTTGCTTTTGCGAGAACTGATACTAAAAAACACTGATCATTTTCCTTTCTTGAATCCCTTGACCCGAAAGCCCGGTTATCTGGAAAATCTTCGTGTTGAGCTGGGTTCTTTGCGTCGTTTGGGTTTCGATGGCGCTGCTTTATCACAAATGGCTTCCATAGCGGCGGACGGGCAGACGGACCAGTCCACTGCGTCCAAACTTAAGGAAATGGCACAGCTGGCGACAGACTACGATCAAGCCTTGAGCAGTCTGGGACGTCGTGACGGTAGTGCGGATCTCGACCTTCTGGCTGATCTTCTGGAAAGTTGGGCGGATCTCGATCGGCTTCCCGGGGCGCTCGAAAACAGTGCTTTTTATATCCTGGGCTTTGGCGAAAATCGCTTTTTTTCTTTCCAGGAAGAACGCGTTATCAGAGCGCTTGACCGCCTCAATGATGATGTCCTGGTCACCTGCATGGCTGATTACCTCCCGGCGGACCGGGAGGCGGCGGACCGGGGAGCCATGGCGTGGCGGCAAGGCCGGCGCGTTCTTCTGCATCTTTCTCAGACTTTTCCTGCTGCTGAAATTAAACGCCTGGCTGAGCACGAGCCTCTCCTGGCCCCGACGGTTGAAAATTTATACGAAGCAGCCATGGCAGTCGATGATACGACCCCACGCGCTTTTGTCCAACTGCAAAGCCCCTTATTGGCTGCCGAAAACAGCAGAGTTTTGCTGGAAAAAGTATTGGGCTATATTCAAAATAAGGTCAAAAACGAAGCCTGGCGTTACAAAGACTTCGCACTTTGTTTGTGTGACAGCCAGGCGGCGCTGCGCATCTTGCCTGACTTGCTGCGTGATTTTGCCGTGCCGGCCTTCATTGACGAACGGGAGAGCCTCGCGCAAAGCAGACTATTTCGTGAACTGAGTGCTTTTATGAACGTAGCGCTGAGCCAGTTCGATTTGTCTGAATGCACTTCACTCCTGCGGTTGACGGCCTCCGAGGAAGGCTTGGCCGCGGTGGACCGATTCGAAAATTTCTGCCTTTTACTGGGGCTCGATCACCACAAGCTGTTCCGAAAAAAATATTACGAATACACGCGCGACCCAGAAGCCGCCGATGCTGTGTGGAATTTTGCCGAGCAGAAGCTGCTGCCTCTGAAAAAATGCGCGGATGATTTTCGTAAAGGTAAAACAATTGCCGCTGCGGTCGAAGCCCTCACAGATTATTTTCTGCAGAGCGATACTGAGGCTCGAATGAAAGCGCTTTACGATCAGGCGATGCAGTCTGGTGAGGCGGAGCAGGCGCGCAGTATCAGCCTGTCCTGGAACAGTCTGATTGCGCTGCTTAAGGACAACAAGGCTTTGCTGCCGGGGGGAACGGTCAGCGCGGTGGAGTTCCGCGAACTTTTGTTGAGGGCCGCGGGGAGCAGCTTTATCGGTGCGGTTCCGTCACTGCTGGACGAGGTCTATGTCGGAAATCCACATACCAGCTTGAGCCAGCGACCCAGACAGCTCATTTTGCTCAATCCGGGATTGCTTAATTTTCCGGGCCGATCGCCGAGGCAGGGCGTGCTCAACGACCTGGATTACCTGTTTCTGGAGCAGGCCGGTGAACGCCACTTGCCCCTGAGCGAAGCGGATTCACCTTTTGAGGACAGTTTTTTTGTACAGCAGCTGCTGTGTGCGGGGCAGGAAATGCCGGTGATCGCCCGCAGTCTGCAGGACCAGACTTTACCTCATTTCCTCCTGCGTTTTTTGGGCTTGAAATCCTACGGAGAGCTGGATGAAGCGCTGGCCCGGGCCATGTCGGAGCAGCAAAGCGGCCGCTTGTTTTCAAAGCAGTGGCGCGCTCAAGCTGAGTTGAGGGCTAAGCGCGGCAAGCCGCGCGTGCATGCTGAGGACCTTCGCAGCTTGAGAGTACCTGAGTCCGCACTCCTGTCGGTCGATTCAATCTACTCTGCTTCGCGTTTGGAACGCTTTACAGCCTGTCCGTACTCCTACTTTGTAAAATATATTTTAGGCATTGCTGCCCGCCGGGAAGGGCGTCTAGACGCCGCGGAGACGGGCCGGCTGCGCCACCTGCTGATGGAAAAACTGTGTGCTCGCCTGCTGTGGCCGGGAGGGACTCATCCCGATGCAGCGGAAGCCGAGGCCGCCCTCCGAGCGGTCCGCGAGCAGTTCGAAACGAGGGCCTTGCTCACCGAGCTGCGACAAATGGTCGCCTCAGGTGAAATCAATGACAGCTATCTCGAACCGGGGCTTTTCGGAAAAATCACCCGCCCGATCCTGCAAGCGGTGGAGGGCAGTGGGCAATATGTTTTGGAACATTTTGCCGAGGCTAAACGCTGGCCGGTGGCGACAGAGTGGCAATTCGGTCAAAACGGCCGGCCGCCATTCATACTGACGGATCCGGCAGATCCAGACTTTGCCATCAAACTGCGCGGTCAGGTCGACCGCATCGACCGGCAGTTGAGCCCTGAGGGAAACATATACAGCATCGTCGATTACAAGTCCTATTCCCGCAGCATTGATTATTTTGCCCTCTGGGAAGGTTTGGATCTGCAGCTGCCCATTTACCTTATGGCTACGCAGGCTCATTACGGACTGACCGATCATGAGCTGGGCGAAGCGAGCTATTTTCAGCTTAAACGGCTGGCGGAGTCTCTTAGCCGCGAGAAAAACGAAGATACGCTGAAGACTTTGGAATCAAATCTTGATTTACCTTTGAACGATCGGCAAAAGATACTGGAAAAGAGCCGCAGTAAGATCGTCGAGGCAGTCGCAGAAATTCGCGCCGGCCATTTTCCGCTGCGTCCGCGCGCTCCCAAAGGGGGCTCCGCTTGCGCTTACTGCGATGCCCGGAGGCTCTGCAGTTTCGACCGCCCGCCTTCTGAAGCCGAAATTTTGCCCGAGTCCGCCAAAAAAGCCTGGCTTCAAATGATCCATGAAGGGCCAAATGAAACTCAGTGCGGGGACGCAGCTGAGCCAGGTACAGCCGAATTTTACACAAGGGAGGAGGACTAGATGGGCTTTACAGCAGACCAAAGAAAAATCATCGCCGCTGCACCTGACGACATCCTCGTTTCGGCCGCGGCGGGTTCCGGTAAAACTTACACGATGACCCATCGGATCGTGGAACGTGTCAAAACGAAGCAGCTGTCCATGGACCGTGTCCTGGTCCTGACCTTCACCGAAAAGGCGGCGGACAACATGCGCGCGCGTATGTCCCAGGTGCTGCATGATGCGCTGTCGGAAGCGAGCGGCCCGGACAGGCAATACTTGATGGAACAGGAATTGCGCCTCAGACAAGCGGATATTTCCACCATTCACGCGTTTTGTTACAAATTGATCCGTGAACACGGCGCGTTGCTGGGGAGCAGAACTGACCGGGCCTGGCCTGATGCGGCCGCACCTGCGCTCGAAACGGAGGAGCAGGAGCGGCTGCTGCTTGAAGCGATCGACTTTTGCCTGAATGAAGCCTACGCTGAGGCTGACGCAGCCTTTTTGGATCAGGCCGAGGAACAGACCGCACTGGTGTGGCAGCTGAGTGATGCTTTTGGGAACGCTAAAGGAGATGAGCCTTTGCGTGAGCTGCTGAAGCAGCTGCATGGTTTTCTACGCAGTATGCCGGACTATGAGGATTGGGTGGAGCAGGCCCTGGCTGAATATAGGGCGAGTTTTCAAAATTTCCAGGAGAGCGGGGCTTACCGTTTTTATTGTGAACGTCTGGGTCTGCAGCTGGAGCGTGCCCGGATCGGTCTGGAAAAACTTTACCCGGACCTGAGCCAAAGCGAGCCGCCCTTATTTAAAGCGAATCCGAAGTTCAAGGCGGAGATCAACGCAGAAAATGAGCTGATCAGAAACGCGTACCTGCAGCTGTTCCGGGGAATTGATGCGATCCAGACTCTATTCGATGAAGCGGGCGGACTGCCGGATTGGGATCAAGTCGTGCGGCTTGGTCGAGAACTTGTCATGCCCGAGATTAGAAGAGCGGGTAAGGATCCGATCAAACTGGCCATTATTGACCATTCGCGCGCATATCTCGCCGAGCTGCTGCACTTTATTAACGGATCTTGCGGGACTAAAACGTACAAAGAGCATTTTCTCTACGAGGATGAAGTGATTTTTGACAAAAACGAGGCTGAGATCAGCCGGGAGCTGTCCGAACAGTACGCAAGGCTGCAGGGTCTTTTTCAGCTCCTTTTACAAGTGGACCGACAGTTCGCTGAGTTGAAAAGCCGGGCCAATGTACTCGATTTTTCGGACATGGAGCATTTTGCCCTGAGTCTGGTGCGCTTGCCCGAAGTCAAAGCATTTTACCGGCAAAAGTTCGCCGAAATCTATATCGATGAATATCAAGACACGTCGACGATTCAAAACGAAATCATCGGTGAGCTTACGCAGCAGAATCTCTTTATGGTAGGCGACATCAAGCAGAGCATCTACCGTTTCAGACACGCGAATCCAACACTTTTTTCGTCGCGCTATATGAATCTGAAATCGACGGCTTCGGAGAGT
>CAYNZF010000090.1:0-6970 GCA_964401615.1 uncultured Oscillospiraceae bacterium | reverse complement strand
CTTGACTCCGCCAAATAGGCCATCAGTTTTCCCCAAATGCGCTGGGTTTCTTTGAAATCAGCGTGATGTTTTCGTACGTTTTTATGGTACTTTTCCAATTCCGGTAGAATTTTCATGAAATCATCTGTCCCGAAATACGCGCATATTTTTGGCAAAACCGCTTCCAGCTTATGTCGCATGTCCGCGATTTTTTCCTCATATTGCTCCATCTGCGTGATGTAAAGCAGCAAAGGTTTATAACGAATCCAACCGAGACAGGCTTTGTAAAAACGGTCGCTGATTTTTTTGTTGTCCGCTTTCATGAACTTTAAAACAATGGGCAGTGCCCCTTCCAAAAGGTTATTGTAAGAAGAAAACCCGTCGTGGAACGTGTAGCAGGGCACCTTTAAAACCTTTTTATCGCTTAAGCAAGTGCTCAGGAAAGTGTCCTCTCCCCTGGCTCCGGGCGGGTTGTAAAAAGGAAAGATCGAGCCCGGATTCTTGAGATTGATGCCCAGATTCGCCCCGGATATGAATTTGGCGTGATTGATTTCCGGTACTTCTTCTGTCGTCTCGCTGATGATGACAGCCGGATCCGCGTAGGTCACTCCCCCGCTGTTCATCACCTTTTTGACTTTTTCCCAACTCAGAATGTCGTTGCTGATTGCTTCGATAAAACTGCGAAAGTCCGTTTCAGACATCGCATCGTTATATTCTATGTAAGGTATCGGCGAAATGTAGCCGCAATGATGCCCGTGGGTGTAGTCCGCCTCTTCGATATTTTTCAGATGTGTGGATAGAACATGTTGGCCACCCCAAACGGCTGTTTTACGCGTTTTGGTAACCGCGACAGGATATTCGTCGTCATCCAGAAATATCAGGTAGTCCATACCGCTCTTTATGGCACTGTAAATGACCGCGTTGCGCTGCGATGCGTAGCCTTTGCCAAAGATCATTTTGGCCTCATTCGCGTTAATGACGTGATGCTCAAGCAAATCATTGATTTCCTGGCTGATTTCGTGGCTGCCGATAAATTTCGCGCCGTCGATGTGCTTGGCCAAATCCGGACGAATGTTGACGTAATCCTTTTTTTCGGTCTTATTGTAGAGCAGATCGTAGGCGACAAAGACATTTAACTTAACATCCTTGTCATCCACCAAACCGGATTCCTTCCAGTTGTGAATGTAGCTTCTGAGCACCTTTTGAAAACTTTTTCGACCGGTGGCAAAACCGATTCCTACTTTGATTTGTCCTTTATCTTCCATCCTGTTTTCTCCTTTCATGTTTAATCAATGAGATTTTCTCGCAGATGAGGTAAACAAAATCAGCTCCGGCGTTTCTCGTTACCGGATCCTGACGAGGAGATCAAATTGAATTTGTGCATAGAATAAAATCAGGAATGGAAAAGAGCGGGAACGAAACCCAATGGGAAAAGAGGGTAGAAGCCATCAAAACATGTCTACTGCTGTGTCTTTTTCAATAATTAACAGTACCATTATAGCATAGTACGAATTGAGCCCATTCCGCTGCGTCAATTACAGCGCCGGTTTAGCGTCAGTTTTGCGCATCTTCAAGATAAATAACCTTCGCGCCCAGCGCAGTGTAATCGTCTTCATCGTGGGAGACAACGAGGCAGCTCCGCCCACCACGCAGCTTTTTAATGGCCTCGATAGCTGACGCGCGGCTCTCGGGGTCAAGCCCCTGAAAGGGTTCATCCAATAGCAAGAGCTCCGTTTCGGCTAGAAGTGCGCGGGCCAGGGCGACGCGGCGGCGCATACCACCCGAAAAATTGCGCACCGGTTGATGCAATTGATCTTGCAGACCCAGTTCCAGGAGCGTCCTGCGGATGCTCTCCTCCTGTTCCACTCGCATTTGGTGGTCTTTCGCCTCGGGCATGACCATGCGCACATTGGTCAGAGCATTGAGGTTAAGACAGAGTCGATCTTCCTGAAAAAGCAGCGCGACGCGCTTTCCTTCCAGGCCTTGTATTTCACCGCTTTGAGGTTTTTCCAGACCGGCCAGCAGCCGTAGCAAAGTAGTCTTTCCCAAGCCGGAACGACCTGTAAGACCATAGATTTCGCCTTCCGCAAAGCGCAGATTCAGAAGTTTAAATACAGGGGTTTCACCGTAGGCAAAGGACAGCTGATGTAAAACGATCTCGCTCATGCCGCGATCTCCATTCTGCGGCTGAAACCGGCCAGAGCCAGCAGAAACAGCTTCTCAAAACCGACACTCAAAACCACGATGACCACCGTCCAGGCGAACAGGTCCGGCGTGTCCAGGTAGATTTTCGCCTGATAGAGGTGTTCACCGATCGAGCCGTCAGGCAGACCGATAACCTCCGCTGCAATACCCGACTTCCAGCACAGCCCCAGGGCGAGCGAAGCCGCGCTTCGTAAATAGGGCAGAATCTCCGATAGATATATGAAGCGAAAGCGTTTAAAGCCGGATAAGTTGAATACTTTTGCCATCTCCAGCAGTTCCCTGTCCATCTGCCCGATGCCCTCAAGTACGTGCGTATACGCAATCGGCAGAACCATAAGAAAGGCGATCCAGATCGACAGGTGCCGCGACGCGATCCACAACAAGGACAGAATCACGAAAGACGCCACCGGGATGGACTTTACTACCCGTATCAGCGGTTCGATGAGCGCCTGGATCACGCGGCTTTTCGAAGCCAGTATCGCCAGGACGATCCCCGTGGCAAAAGCCAACAGGAAACCGCCCACGATGCGTGTAAAAGAATAGGCCACCGAGGCCCAAAACGGCCCGGTCAAAATCAATTCAGCCAGCCGCTGCAGCACCTGCAGCGGACTGACCAAAAAAAGCTCCTTGTTTAAAAGCATGGCGGCTGCTTGCCAGAACAAGAGCCAGAAGAGCAGGGCCCAGGCTTTCAGCTTCATTTAATCCAGTAAAAGTCGTCACTCGGCAAAACGCCGCCGATTGATTTCGGGTTTTGCGCTTCTAAAACCTCAAGAAAACCATGTAATTTGGTCTGCATCTCAGCCCCGTCGATATAGACGATGCTGCACTGCGGCAAGGCCTTGACGGCGATGGGCTCGGCCACGATATCCAGGGCGGCGACCATGGCTGCGGCCTCTGCAGTATTCGCGTTCACAAAGTCAACCGACTGCTTGTAATCTGCCAAAAAGGCTTGCACTTGTTCGCTGTGATCCGCCAGATAAGCTTTCCGGCCAACTAAAATACCCATCACCAGAGCACTGGGCGCTTCGCTGTCCGCTTGCAGCAGGTCCCATTCAGTCGTCAAGTCAAGGACTGCTTTAATTTCCGGATTTTTTGATTGCGCAACCGCTACGAAGGGCTGTGGCAAAACGGCAATCGCTCCCTCTTCAGAGGCCAAAACCGCGGCCACTTCGCTGTGTTCGCTTTTGAACTCGATCGTGACATCGATTTCCGGGTCAATACCATTCTCTTTCAGCAGATAGTTCAGCGCATATTCGGGCACGGCGCCCTTGCCGCTGCTGTAAATCGTTTTTCCTTTTAAATCGGCCATCGACTTGATCGTGTCACCTGTTTCGCAGACATAGAGGATGCCCAGGGTATTGATGGCCAGCGACTGTACTTCGCCCTTCATATTGTTGAAAAGTACGGCGCCCAGGTTGCTGGGCACTGCGGCGAGGTCAACTTCGCCTTTGGCCAGGAGGGGTGGGATCTCATCGGGGGAAGCCACCAGTTGGATCTGGTATTTCATTTCAGCTTCACTCAACTGAGCCTGGTCAGTCGCCAGTTTGGACAAGCCCATCGCGGTCGGACCTTTCAGCGCGACAATGCGGATGACGTCAGTCTGCGCGGCCGCGGTGGTCTCGGCTGTGGTTGGAGCCGCAGTGGTGGTCACTTCAGTCGCAGCAGCTGTCGTTGTGGCGGCTGTGGTGCTCGCCGTGGTCTCAGCTGTTGTGGTGGTCGCCGCGGTTGAGCAAGAAGTCAAAACCATGGACATCAATAAAATTCCTGTCAGTATTAATTTTTTCATAAAAGGCCCTCCTAAGTTTGTCTCAAATTCTAGCACTTTTCGGACTGTAATTCTCTCTGGCTTAGGTGGAGATTTTTCCTTAAAAAGATTGTTTCAGAACTAATATGCACGACGACGGCGCCCGCGTCTGCTAAACTATAACTAAGCGGAGACATATCAAAATGAACTCCATTGTTTTAAGCGATGCGCTGCTTGCACGGGGAGAGTTTATGGAAATCACGCACTTTTTGGAAATTGTTGTGCCCTACATCTGTGCAGTTCTGGACAGTATTGGAATTTTGATCATCATTGTGGCTGCCCTCACCGCGGTCTATCAGCTGATCATATCCGGTTTCAACTGGGATCAAGCCGAGCCCAAAATCCGCTTCGCCCGCGCCTTGGCCTATAGTCTGGAATTCAAACTCGCTGCTGAAATCATCAAGACGGTGGTTGTCCACCAGTTGGATGAGTTTCTGGTGCTCGCCGCAGTCGTGACGCTGAGAGTAGTCCTGACCTTTGTCATCCACTGGGAAATCAAGAACGGCTGAATTTTTCTAAATAATAAAAGAGCCGCCTCGCAGGGCAGCTCTGTGTCAACAGCAAATACCGATGTAAGTAAACTACCGCGCAGCAGGGTATTCATTGCAAAGCAGGCGGTAAGCCGGCTCATCTTCCTCCACCGTCGGGAAACGCCCAAAGTCTTCATAGTAACGGTTGTCGGTATTATCATCGTTACACATCGAAACCTCACCGATCAGCACATCCCCGGTCCCCTCTTCCACCGCGAAGTCATGGTACATACCACGATAGAGGCTTATGCTTTCACCCGGCGTCAGTTTGATTTTCGTGCCGGCCGGCACATAGTACTCACGACCATCTTGATTGATTTTTACATCCGTATCCGCGAACTTCTCATCCTCCGTGCTGTTATACACCTGAATTAAAAGGTTGCCGCCACCACGATTGATGATGTCTTCCATCTTGTTCCAGTGAAAATGCATCGGCGAGATCTGCTTCTCATAGAGCATCAACAGCTTCTCCGCATAGCTTTTCGAATATTTTTCCGGCATCTGCTGATTGCCGTTACGAATCGTGATCAAGGCAAAACCCAGCTCGTCAAAGCGTCCTTCACCATAATCCGTGACATCCCAGCCCAGCATGTTGTCTCTGATCTCATCATATTCATGACCTTTACTCTCCCACTCCGCAGGGCTCCAATGGCAAAACGGCGGCAGCGCGAAACCAAACTTATTGATTAAGGCCTCCATGTCCTTGATGGCCTTATTGATTTCTGAACGTTTCATGTTGTGGTACTCCTTCTCAAATCCGATAAAACTCTCTCAGCGCCGGATACAGGTTTCTGTAACGACGATACTTCTCTTCGTACAATGATACCAGCTGCGGATCCGGATACTCCATTTGACCCTTGGCCACAATCGCCTGACATGCGGTGGAGACGTCCGGATAGACCCCCGCGGCCACGGTCGCCAGTATGGCTCCACCAAGTGCAGGTCCTTCATCCGTTTCCATTCTCTGCAGAGAAAGATTCAAAACATTGGCGATGATCCTGCGCCAGAGCGGACTTTTGGCCCCGCCCCCGCAAATCTTGCTGCTGTTCAAATCAAGGCCAAGCGCCCTGGCGATTTCCAAAGCGTCACGTAGACCAAAAGCCACACCCTCCATAACCGCTTCGGTCATTTCAGCACGGCTGCTCGACATCGAGAGGCCCACAAAAGCCCCGCGTACATCGGCATCATTGTGCGGTGTCCGCTCACCCATCAAATAGGGCATGAAAAAGACATCATTTTTGCCTAAATTTTCTATCCGGGCCTGTTCAGCTGCATAGTCCTGACTCTGCAGGATCGTCTCCATCCACCACTGATTGCAGGCCGCCGCGCTGAGCATGACCCCCATCAAATGATGCGCCCCGTTCGCGTGGCAAAACGCGTGCAGAGAATGGTTGTTGACTTTGGCATAGCGGTCCGCTGCAATAAAAAGCGTGCCGGAAGTCCCCAGCGAAATGTTGCAGTCGAGGTCGTCCACGACCCCCATGCCGATGGCCGCCGCGGCGTTGTCACCCGCACCCGCCACCACGAGACATTCCTTGGCCAAGCCCATGGCTTCGGCCAGCTCTGCTTTCACCTGCCCGACCGATTCGTAGCTCTCATGGAGCTTGGGCAGCATGCTTTCTTGAATGCCGCAGATGTCCATCATTTCAATGGACCAGCGGCGTTTGGACACGTCCAGGAGCAGCATGCCCGAAGCATCGGATACGTCTGTCACATGAGCGCCTGCCAGTCGATAGGTGACATAATCCTTGGGCAGCATGATTTTAGAGATGCGAGCGAAATTTTCAGGCTCGTGTTTCTTCAGCCACAGCAGTTTGGGCGCGGTAAAACCGGCGAAAGCAATGTTTCCGGTCCACTCCGCCAGCTTGTCCTGACCGATTTCCTCGTTTAAATATTGGGTTTCCGCTGCGGTGCGCGTGTCGTTCCATAGAATTGCCGGGCGGATCAGCCGGTCCGCCTGATCCAAAATGACCAGTCCATGCATCTGGCCCCCCACACCGAGGGCGCCTATTTTTTCCGGCAGAACTAAGGTGGAAGCTTCCTTAAGCGCGTCCTGGCAGGCCGTCCACCAATCGTCGGGATTCTGCTCCGACCAATGGGGCTCCGGAAAGTCAAGCGGATAGGTACGGCGCAAGGTGTGGAGAATTTCTCCTGCAGCCGTCATGACAATCAGCTTGAGGGCAGAAGTACCTAAATCCAGACCTGCAAATAACATCGGAAGCCTCCCCGGTTTATATGATTAATTCATTAAGGCAACGCCTTATTTATTTCCACCGCGAATATCTTCAAGCGTCTTGCGCTCCAAAGTCACGTGCTGAAAATTTCTCCAGCCGCCTTGTCCAAGCGGGGACTGTGCCTCCAGACCGACTTTGATGGTCTTCTTCATTGGCAGCCAGGCATAACGTGCCATGTTAAATATTTTTCCGTCTTCAGAATAATGGATGGCAAACTG
>CAYNZF010000089.1:2834-7175 GCA_964401615.1 uncultured Oscillospiraceae bacterium | reverse complement strand
ATCTGCATGTAGGTGCTGACATTCATCAGAACCATGCCGTTGGTCAAGATACCTATAATCAATGTACCTGCTATAACACCTGAAATACTGCCCAAACCGCCATTGACCGAAACACCGCCGAGCACGACGCAAGTAATAACATCAAATTCAAATCCTTTACCTGCTGTGGGTTGTGCCGAATTGGTGCGTGAGAGCATAACGACACCTGCAATACCGGCAAAAAGACCGGACAACGCGTAAATCAAGAATTTGATGCTCTGAACTTTAATACCGGATAGGCGGGACGCCTCTTCATTGCCACCAACGGCATAGAAGTAACGCCCGAAGTAGGTTTTGTTGAGGATGAACGCGCCGACACCAAAGCACACAGCCATAATGATGACAGGAACAGGTACCGGTCCCACATAGCCTTGACCAATGATTTTGAAGCGTGTATCAAAACCATAGATGGGGGTTCCTCCGGAGAGAATGTAGGCCAAACCCTCAAATATAATTTGTGTCGAAAATGTTGCGATGATGGCAGGCATGCCGATTTTGGCCACCATTGTACCGTTGAGCATACCGATTGCCGTGGCCAGCACGAGTGAAGCAAGAACGGCAGCAATCATGCTGAAATTCATTTTGACCATCAGGTAAGCACAAACCACATTCACCAACGTGATAACCGAACCTGCTGCCAAGTCAATACCACCGATCAAGATGACAAAAGTCATGCCAACGGCGGCAATGCCAAACATCGAGACTTGACGCGCAATGGTAAACAAGTTATTGGATGATAAAAATTTGTCGTTGGCTGCTGCGAATCCGACAAACAAAATGAGTAGGACCAACCATATCGCCTTACTGCGAATCTGGCTCATGATATTGCTTTTCATGTATTTCCTCCTAAACGGCAGATGCCAGCCGCATGATACTTTCTTGAGTGAAAGCTTCTTTATTCAGTTCTCCGGTCATTTTTCCTTCAGCGAGTACAATAATACGGTCTGACATTCCGATAAGCTCAGCCATTTCCGACGAAATGAGCAGGATGCTTTTACCTTGTTCCACCAAATTATTGATCAGCGTGTAAATTTCAAATTTGGCTCCGACGTCAATTCCGCGTGTTGGTTCATCAAAAATAATCAATTCTGAATTAGCGGCCAACCATTTACCCAAAATGACTTTCTGCTGATTACCACCCGAAAGGTTGCGCACCAACTGATGAACAGAGGGCGTCTTAATCAAAAGATTTGTTTTATAGGATTCGGCAGTGTCCAATTCTTTTTTGGCATCAATCACGGACAATCTGGAAATCCGTTTGTAGATTGGCATGCTGATATTGTTTTTAACTGAAATGGCTAATAGAGCACCGTGGCGCTTACGATCCTCGGGTACCAGCGCGATACCGGCATCAATAGCCTCTCTGGGATTGCGGGGATGTATTTCTTTGCCTTTGAAAATCATTTTACCGGAAGTTTTTTCAACCGCGCCAAAAATCATTTGGGCCAATTCCGTTCGACCGGCACCAACCAGGCCGCCCAGACCAAGGATTTCGCCTCGATGAAGTTTCAAGTTGATGTCATGGTCACCGTTTCCGCTCACATTTTGGAGTTCCAGGACCACTTCATCGTATCGGATGCAATCAGGGCGTGAGGGGTATGTTTCTGTGAGATCACGGCCGACCATAAGGCGGATCAGCTCATCTACATGAGAGTCCTTTGTGATTAAGGTTTTGACATACTCGCCATCACGCAGGACGACAATGCGGTCAGACAGACGATAAATTTCTTCAAGACGATGAGAAATGTAAATAATCGAAACACCCTGTGACCTCAAGAGTTCACAGACCTTGAACATGCTCTCGACTTCCGCGCTGGTGAGCGGCGCTGAGGGTTCGTCCATAATGAGGACCTTGGCGTTCTGCTTGATTGCTTTGGCAATTTCCACCATCTGTTGATAACCGACGGTCAATTCACCGCAAAGTTTCTTGGGATCGATTTTAATATTTAATTGGGCAAAAGCTTTCTCAGCTTCCTTCTCCATCGCGTTCTTGTCTATCACGATGCCTTTTCTGATCGGGTTTCCCAAGAACAGATTTTCAGCGGCGGATAAACCTTTGACGTTGTTGAATTCTTGGTAAATAATCGCAATGCCGTTTTCTGAGGCTAATTGCGGGGTCATGCTGGCAAATTCTTTCCCATTGACGACAATTTTACCCGAGGTCGGAATAACCGCACCCGAGCAAGTTTTGATCAATGTGGATTTACCGGCTCCGTTTTCTCCGATCAAGGCCAGGATCTCGCCTTTTTTGACTTGGAGAGAAACATCGTTGAGCGCTCGGACACCGGGATATTCCTTGGAAATATGCTGCAATTCTAAGACATATTCTTCACTCATAACATTAGCACCCTCTTTTTATTAAATGTGTAGCTGCCAAATATTTGACAGCTACACATCCTGAATTAACTTCTAATGCTATTTACTTGAAATCAGCCAGGAATTCTGCTGCGTTTGAGGCATCCATGACTTTGGTTGCTCTGAAGATGTTCTGTTCAGCGAATGTTTCACCTTTGAGCAGTTTTTCATAAAGGTCAACCACTGCCGCGGCGGTCTTCTTGTTTGAACCTTCAAAACCGACGGAGACATAAGAGGCTTCGTCATTGAGAATGGATTCGAGTTGTTGTTGGGTCGCGTCTGCGGAGAAGATGGCTACGTCTTCGGGTACCTTGCCACTGAATTTGGCCATAAAGGCTTCGTTGGCACCGATGTCTCCGCCGGCTCCGATTGAGCAAACGACTTTGACATCAGGATTGGCTTGGAAAATGGTTTCCATGTTGGACAAGGCGGCTTGAGGATCAAGCGCGGGTTGTTGGGCGACTACTTCGTATTTTCCGTCCGCTTTTTCTTTTAAAGCGTTCAAAATACCAGTTTCACGTTCAAGCAGAATCGGGGTTTGAGGATAGTTCATGACAGCGATTTGAGCTTTATTGTCGGCAGAATAATATTTGTTGACAAACTCAGCGGCTGCTGTGCCGATTTCAAAACCCAGGGCTGTGTTGTCGATAACCCAGTTCAGGTCCGTGTTGGTCATCTTATCGTCCCAGCACATTACTTTGATACCGGCATCGCGAGCTTTGGCCAGGTAATCTTCCAGCGCGTTGGGATCGGAGGGATGAACCATGATGAGATTGACTTCATTGGTGATGAAATTTTCAATCTGTTGGATTTGAGTGGCTGAATTGTCGTTACAACCCAAAATCGAGTATTCCCAGCCCTTTTCTTTGAGCAATGTTTCTACTTCACCGAATACACCGGCCCAGTAGCTGTTTTCGAGTGATTGGATGGAGATGCCGACTTTGTACTTTCCGTCAGCAGGCGCTGCGGCGGTTGTCTCACCGGCAGCTTTTGTGGTTGCGTCAGCTGCGGGCGGGGTCGTTGAGCAACCAGCGAGGATTGCGAGCGACATTGCAAGTGTAAGAACGATAGACAAGATTTTTTTCATAGAATTACCTCCCTTTTATTATAAGCAGCAGATGCCACTTATTTTTACATGTCTGATAAGTCGTTTTATAAAGAAGATTTCGCACTATCATTCAAAATAAATCGTTTTGTAAAACCGTTTTATAAATCGACATTTCAAATCTAAAATAAATCCACTGGCTTGTCAACGATTTTTTGATATTTATTCTTCTATTTTACTGATAAATTTATAAAACATATTTTATTTACATTTTTATCAAGTACAAATATTTTCTTGATGCATAGATTTCTGCCGCCAAGTTCGTTTATATTTATCGCTCCGAATGCGGGCGCAATATTATAAATATGGTTATACTTTGGTAAAATATTAACTTGATGGTAAATAACTAAAACTATGTTGATTGACTGTTATGCAAAAGATCTGTTGTACCATTTGCTCGGCTCATCAATCACTCAAATAAATTAAGGAGGAAATAAAATGACGGATGATACACGCATGTCTGCCTACCTCGCGTTTCGCGATGTGTTGGAACAAATGAACAAAGAAAGCTGCGTTCAAGTCGCGTTAAAGCTGCTTGAGTCGAATACCCTGGGGGTCGCCGAACTGTATACGCAGGTGCTGGCACCGGCGCTTAATAATATGACAGAGGAAGAAAGCGATAAATCGCTGTCCATTTGGCGGGAACATATTCGGAGCTCAATCATACGGACCATCATTGAGTGTTCTTACCCTTATTTGCTCAAGGAGCTGAATCGTAAGGGGGTAAATCCGGACAAGGGCACTGTCGTAATTGTTTCACCCTCTGACGAGTATCACGAATTAGGTGCCCGCATGGGTGCTGATTTTTTAATGTAAGTCTGTCATTAATTCTTATATCCATT
>CAYNZF010000089.1:0-2824 GCA_964401615.1 uncultured Oscillospiraceae bacterium | reverse complement strand
TGCTGATTTTTTCAATCTCTGTGGTTACCGCACTATTTTCGTCGGTAGTGATACGCCTAAGCATAATATGGTCAGCGGACTTAAGATTGAACAAGCCGAATATGTCGTGATCAACGTGGTCAATTTTTACAATGTCGTCAAAGTGAAAGCAATCATTGCTGAAATTCTTGCGGTTTTGCCGGAACAAAAAATACTGGTCAGTGGTTATGCCTTCAGGCATGACAAAGACCTTTACAAAACCGTAGGTGCCATCGGTGTGATCAATTCGATCGATGATATTAGGGCGCTGGAGTCTGCGGGAGGAAAAGCATGAGTGTTTCTTTAAAAATTGCCATCCGCTTTCTAAAATCAAGCAAAGGTCAGACCATCCTGATTGCGCTTGGGATTGCTATCGGCATATCCGTTCAAATTTTCATCGGTTCCCTTATCCAGGGCCTTCAAAAAAGCCTGGTCAACACCACTATTGGCAACTCATCTCAAATCACCGTGCTCGCCGATACGGATGACAAACTGATTCAGGACTACGAAAAGCTGATTGATTCCGTCCGGAACGCGGATGCGCGCATCACAAAAATTTCACCCGTACTGGATCAAGCGGGGCTGGTCATCAGAGACGAGCGCACAGAATCAATACTCATCCGCGGATTTGATTTTGCCGAAGCTGATAAAATCTACGACATTAAAAACCGCTTAGTTGAAGGTCAACTGCCCGAGCAGGAAAATGAAGCAACCATCGGTAAAGGCTTGCAGGATGAATTAGAGCTTAAGCTTGGTGATCTCATTGAAATCACGGTCAACAACGGAGTGAAGCTCGAATACAAAATTGTAGGCGTGGTTGATTTGAAAGTAGCTCAAATCAATAAAACCTGGTTTTTGACCACGCTGGCCTCAGCTCAAGAACGACTTGAGAAAAGCGGTACCGTTTCATCGATAGAGATGCAGGTTGACAGCAGTAACGTTTTCCTGGCTGACGAAATTGCCACGGGCCTGCAAAGCTTGGATAAAGACGGTCTTCTGCTCATCAGCAACTGGAAAGATCAAAATGAGCAGCTGCTTTCCGGACTTAACGGTCAGAGTGTTTCCAGCACCATGATTCAAGTTTTTGTCGTTATATCGGTCGTCCTGGGCATCGCGAGCGTGCTCGCAATTTCTGTTCTTCAAAAATCCAAACAAATTGGTATTTTGAAAGCCATGGGCATCAAAAGTAAACAGGCCAGTATGATTTTTCTCTATCAAGGTTTGATTTTGGGGATGCTCGGCGGCGTGCTGGGTCTCTTGATCGGCTTTGGGCTGGCGTATAGTTTCACGGTATTCGCGGTGAATCCGGATGGAACACCGGTCGTTGCCCTCTTCCTTGACCCGAAGTTTTTCGCACTATCTTTTGGGATCGCGGTTGTCGCTTCTTCGCTGGCCTCCTTGATTCCCGCTCGTAAATCAGCCCGTTTGGATCCTATCGCGGTAATTAGAAATGGTTAATGCAATTGAACTCGCAGGAGTTAATAAAATTTACGGCACAAGCATAAAAACACAGGTGCTTTATGATGTCGATCTGTCTTTTGCCGAGCAATCCATCAACTCCATTATCGGTCAGTCCGGCAGCGGCAAGTCCACCCTGATGAACATCATGGGCACCCTGGATCGGCCGACTTCCGGGACGGTTACCATTGCCGGAAAACGCACAGACAGTATGACCAAAAATCAGCTGGCGGTTTTGCGCAACGAGACAATCGGCTTCGTCTTCCAGTTTCACTATCTTTTGCCGGAATTTACGGCCCTGGAAAATGTCTTGATGCCCTATCTGATCAAGAACAACAAGCCCACGAAAGAGGTTGTCGAGCGCGCTGAAGAGCTGATGGACCTGGTTGGACTGACAAAGGTACGAAATAATCTGGCTACTAAAATGTCAGGCGGACAGCAGCAGCGTACTGCGATTGCCCGCGCTTTGATCATGATGCCGAAGATTATTCTGGCTGATGAACCGACGGGAAATCTGGACTCGGATACCACCGAAACGGTCTATGACATCATTCGCTCCATCAACGAACGTTTCAAAACGACTTTTATCATCATTACGCACGACCGCAAGATCGCAGAAAAAGCAGACCGTATCGTGGAGATCAAGGATGGTCGGGTCAACCTCGATGTGGCCAGAAGCTAGAAAGATTAGTGGGGAAAAGAGATGAGCGCTGACGAAGAGACGATTTTTTGGCAAATCAGTGTACCTATTTTTAAGAACACGCTGATTCTAAAACAGCTGAGCCTGGCGCTCGGAATCCCGTTCGGAATCGTGACGCTGATTTTGGTTCTGACTTCAGGGAAAAGCGTTTACACGCTTTATGCATTGGGGCTGATATTTGCTTTACTGTTTTTGACCTGGCTCTTCATGATGATCTTCTATCGGGGCAAGTATGAAGCGGAGTTTATTCTGGATGAAAAAGGCTTGCTGTGCCGCACACAAGCCGGACAGCAAAAGAAAAACCGCCTGGTCAACTTTTTTGCGGTTTTTTTAGGTCTTTTTTCCGGAAAACCCACGGTAGCCGGTGCGGGCCTCCTGGCCCAATCGAGACAGGAGGTTTACCTGAACTGGAAGCAGATCAGAAAGCTGACCTTGAAACCGCGCAGCCGCACACTTCTGGTTCGTGGGGGCTGGACAGAAAGCATCGCGGTCTTTTGCACCCCTGAAAATTATTCCGTAGTTGAACAGCGGATCAAAGCGAAAACCGGCCTTTAAAGAGAATCTCAGCTGCGAGCTGAAGGATGGATTTAATTTGAACAAACATCACAAGCTGCTCCCTCGTGTGCTGATTTCGCTCCTGGGCCTTGC
>CAYNZF010000088.1:0-7177 GCA_964401615.1 uncultured Oscillospiraceae bacterium | reverse complement strand
TTGTACAAATTGATGCAAGCTCAGAATTTTGGAGCGCATCGGCTCAATGCAAATGGCATTTGCATGGTGCCATCGATGACGCCACAGGTCTAGTGCTGGCCTTATCGTTCTGCCATGAAGAATGTCTTTACGGTTATGCCCAACTAATTTTACAAATGAATAGACGTTTTGGCCTACCCAGGCAGATATATGCTGATGGCAGAACCGTCTTTACGTACAAGAAAAAAACCTCCTCCGTAGAAGACGATCTTTTTGACAGAGACCCCACGATTACCAACTTCACAAGAGCAGCCAGAACACATCACATGACGGTAATTATTGCAAACTCCCCACAAGCCAAAGGTAAAATTGAGCGATTGTGGCGAACCCTCCATGACCGCCTCAAGAAAGATCTCAAACGGAAAAATATTCAAACGATAAAAGAAGCGAATGCCTTCTTGCCACAGTTCATTGCCTCCTATAACAAGCGTTTTGCAAACCCCGCAGCCAGTCCAGAAAAGTTTTGGAGCGCGCCTGCCCCGGAACGAGTGTTGAAATTTGATTTTTCCTTCCAAGTGACTCGTCGTTTAGACCCGTCCTTGAGCTTTTCTTTTCAAAACAAACATTGGAGTTTACCTCGCTACGACCTTGACAACAAGAAGTTGCCCGTGCGTTCCAATGAACCTCTCATCGTCGCGTATAGTGAGCTCATCGGTGTACAGGCCAAAATTAATGGACAAATTTGTACCCCTGAAGTGATTCAAACCTCTCCTTTAAGGAAATCAACAGCGGGAGCTGATGTGGAGACTCGCACAATTAATCAAACGCGTCGGCCTGCTGATGACCAATACTTATACGGCATCGGCATGGCTTGGTGGGTGACATAATCGCTGATTTCCCACAGGATAATCAAAGTCATTTTTGACTTTCATAAAAAAATGCCTCAAGCCGGGGCAGAGCCTTGGCCTGAAGCATTAATTCTGCGGCACATTACGTGTTGACGATGCGCTATTTTTGTTAAAACTATTTGGATTTTTTCTTTTTTACCGTCAAACCGACACCGCCCAGCACCATGGCTGCCCCTAGGATCGGGAGAGCCGTTGTTGACTCACCGGTTCTGGGGATCGGTGGCGGCGGGGCTTTGTAGGTGTTCGAATAAACCAGCTTTTCGAGAGGCTCTGTGCCGTTGTTTTTGGTGTAGATCACTTCCTTGACCAGCTTACTGCCCTCACGGGTAATTTTAACCGTTATGGTGTAAAGCGTTGGGTCGAAAGTGAAATTTTTCGCGTCGGTCGGCAGCTCACGCAGTTCGTAGACATATGTTCCGATTTCTTCGAACTCCATATCACCAAATTCAAAGCTGCCTGCGCCCATGATGGTACGCGTCATGAGACCATTGACCGAGCCTTCAGGCATTGGGGCAGCAGGCGTAATGGCTTTCATCTGAAAGCTGAACTTCGCATCCGATGGAGCTCCTGCGCCTACGACCAGCTTTTCGACCGGTGGATCATGTGTCACCGGGTCTGGCTTGGTGTATAGATTGTCAAAGACGATCGCAGGACTTTTTTCCGTTTCATCGTTCCTGTATATGACGGTTGTGACTTCCAAGCCACCTGCCTCTGCGTTTGTCACAAAGACCCTCATATGGTAGACACTCGTATCGTAAGAACAATCGATATTTAGACCGGCTTCCTGCCAAATCGTGTAATCATGTACCCCTACCCTGGAAAAATAAATTCTGGGAAAAGCTACGCGGCCGGCACCGTTGATCGTTATAGTTGAAACACCCTCAAGGTTTCCCTCAGGCATCGGATTCTCCCAATCGTCCGCGGCCAGCTTGATGGAAAAGGTCTCATCGATGTCAGGTACTGCACCTCTCAGGGTCACCGTAGCAGCGATCTCCACGCTGGGATTTTCCACTGCCAGGGCAGTCGGCGAGAGCATTGTCAGGCAAATCAGTAATGCAGCCAATGTCGACACGATCAGTCGTAAACTTTTTCTCATGCGTTTTCCTCCCTTTCAAATGGTGTGGAGGGTTCCATAATTGCCAGAATGATGGTTCTGGCATCTGTAAACTCTGCCGAACAAGTCGACAAAGCCAGGATTTGTTTGCCGTTGTCCGCAGCCTGTTCAAGGTCTTTGGTCAAGTCTTTTCGCATGTGCAGGGCGTTTTCTTTTGCAAAACCAATCAATTCAGCGAGTCCGTCCTTGTGCAGGTCCGGGTCGAAAATCATCTCATCTGAAGCCTCCACAATCAAGACCGCATAGATCTTCAGTTTGTAGGACCGGTCCGGCAGGATCAGTGATCCGCTTGAATTCTGTTCGAAAAACTGTTCATCCTTGTACAGTGAAAGGTCACCGAACATTTTGCCTTGAACCATGTCATGGCCGTAAACCAAAGAGTAGGGATCGTGAAAGCCGCCATCCGAGCGGGTATCAAGGAAGATACTGCCTGCCAGCGCGAAGTTGCCATACACATCAGTATTGATATAACTAAGGTTACTCGCTCCCTGAAGGATGGGGTAATCGATGCTGGTGTTGTCCAAACTGAGCCAGGCGCGTACATCAGGATTGATGGCCAGCAGTTCCGCAAAGGAAGCGCCGCCAGCATCTGTGACTTCTACGACGGGTTTCAGACGAATCATTTCAGCCTGGACGTTTTCCGCGGCGGCATAGATCGTATTGTTGTCCCACAGTGCGTAGGCTGCGTAGGTTCCCGCGATCAGAAGTGCCAGTGCCACGAGCCAGGTTACGACCGCATTGGCCGCTTTTAAAAATATTCCACTTAAAGCCATGTGGTCGCCCCCCTTTCGTCGATATTAGCGCTTGGGCCGGGAGGGCGGCTGCCCTCCTGTCCCATAGCGCTCATAGGCTGAATATGTCAAATCATCATCTTTGAGCCGATAAAATTAGAAATCCGTGTTTTTACGTTTTTTGGCGAAGAGGACGCCCATGCCTGCGACTGCCGCAATCAAGAGCAGGATGTAGGGCAGGCTGTCCAGGGAGATGCCGGTGTCGACGGTGGTGTTTCTAGTGTTAGTAATCGTAACTTCTTCTAATGACGAATCCATTGGAGCTGGCGTCGTGACTTCGCCTGCTGGAGTGTAACCGGTAGCTGGCACTTCAGTGACTGTGTATGTCACATCATAGGGAAGATTCTCGATGGTAAAGGATTCTCCGCCTTTTAAAGTATAAACAGCCGTTATTACACCTGTTGTAGCTTCAGTAGTAAACTCAGTTGTGTCCCCCCACACAATTGGACCTTGCTTGATGTTGTAGAAACCTTCTCCAAGTTCATCTGGTGTTACTGTAACAGTGATTTCAAATTCGTCATCGGGGTCGGCGTAGTTTCCGGCAATAACTTTATCTACCGTCAAATTACCGGCTTCGAAGGAGTTGTCGAACGCATCCGTTTTAACATCCAAACCTGGATCAAGGAAAGTCAAAACACGGAGGAATGGAGGATCAGTATCTTCCGGTTCAGCATCGGGATCATAGTTCGGATTGTTGAGAACTGTAATAACGAGATAGTAGGTTTTTCCGTCATAATTCATGCCAGCTGTGTCGCCTGCTACTTCGGTGACAGGAAAACTGTAAACACCAACCTGTGAAAGTGTCGTAAGCGGCGGTAAAACAATTGAAGCTGTGCTCTCTGTCAAACCTTCTCCGACCGTGATCGTAAAGGTATCCGGATCAGTATCTGTGTTGAAGTCAACACCTTCCAAAGGATCAAGTCCAGTTCTGGTAAAAGTACCTGCACCAATTTCAAAGTAAAAAGTCTCTCCAGGGTTTACGGTGCCATCATTAACGATGTCAAGAACTTTGCTTATAGTTATTGAGCTCATGTCAGTAAATGGTCCAATACTGTCAAGATCCGGAACATAATTATCATTTACCGGCTGTGTCGGCGCTGTAGCAAACACCGCGCTTCCCATACTCATCACAAACACTAGAGTTAGTAGAATGGTAAATAACTTTTTCATAATTTCTCTCCTTTTGAATTTTGATTTTCTATTTATAAACAGCGGTCGCACTGTATTAAATACTTTTTGCTTTCTTGGGACTTACAGTCCACGCCTTCTGAGGATGGTGATGATTTTGCCCTTAACCTTCTCCATCGGAATTGGCCCAAAATCGCGGCTGTCGAGCGCTTCCATCCGGTGATCGCCTAGGAGGAAAATCTTTCCTGCCATTACACGCAGAGGGTAGTGCAGTCCTTCTTTAGCGAGGGTGGGATAGACGATTTCTCCTCTTTGTACCGTTCCGTTAACCAGAAGTGTTCCGCTGTCGTCCAGAGTCACCACATCATTTTCGCGGGCGACGATTCTGCCGAGGTAGGTCGTGTCACCGTTTTGGTAGACCACGACATCGTTTTTGGCAAAATTTTCTTGTAAGCGAAATGCGATAATCAAGTCGCCGTCCTTGATGGCGGGGAACATATCGTTGCCTTTGGCCTGAGTGATCAGGAAGACTTGGGTGAACAATACGTAAGCCGCGGCTGCCAGGATCATGATTCGTATGACTAGGCTGATGTAGCCCTTTTTCGTGTACAGAGCTCTTCTTCGCTTTTTTATGACCTCCTCGATACTGCTGCTGCTCTGTTTCTTACTCATCTACCTGAATTTCCTCTGTGGGGTGGCCGTTCGGCGGACTGTGAATTTGGGTCTGGCTTTGCTGCTCGAGTAGGACATCGTAGCGCAGCCTTTCGGCTTTCAGAGCGTCTGCGTACATTTTGTTCAGCTCTTCAATTTTTTTCCAAACCTCCTGTTCGTTTACTCCGCCGAGGAATTTTCTGCGGAATTTGACTTCTTTGAGCCACTGGGCGATTTTTTCCTGTTCCTGAATCAGCGCTTCAGGTTTTGGCGGCTCAGGCGCCGGAGCATTGTGCTGTTTTGCCTCTCTTATTTCTGCAGTCATGGGCTGCTGGGACTGTTTTTCAGTTTTACGCACTGCGCTTCTCCCCTTTAGTCAAAATCTGTGCGTTTACGTTTCAGGAGTATCCTGCCGAGACCGCCTGCACCCAGAAGCAGCAGGATCAAGAGGTAGGGCAAAGTGTCGAGCTTCACTCCGGTGTCGATGAGGATGTTTTTGGTGTTGGTGAAGGTGAGGGTGGTGGTGGCGGGTCCTGCAGGGAGGGTCAATTCGTAGCCACTAGTTTCGTAAAAGACAGGATCTGCCGAATCTTGACCGACGGTGACCACATAATCCGATGGATTTGTTTCCTCGAGAGTCAAGACTGTACCGATCGGAACGATCAAGTCGACGTCTTCGCCATGTTTTAAGGTGAATGTGGCCTCGTTTGCGATAACGGTATAAGGACTAGTTACAGCCGGAGTCGGGAAATTCGTACCTGTCGGCAAAGTTGCCGTGAACGTGAAGTCCCTGTTTCGATCACCAAAATTGCCCGCGACAAACTTTGAAACAGTAACGGTGCTCAGCTGGTAAGTGTTCGTGACTGTGAGGTCATCTGTGGTATCGGCTGCGTAATTGACAGGCACTGTGGTTTCACGCACAAAGTACGTGTAGGGTTGACCGGAGTTCGTTGACAAGCGCTGATATGGCCAGGTGTAGCTCCAAGAAAGAAGCTCATTTTCGTCCACTTCACCATCCAAGGTCACCGGATCACCAACCCGTTCGGGTGTCCCGCTTTCACCGATTTTGCGGTAGAGCTGGAATTCCACGGGTGGTTTTGGACCCCCATTCCACAATTTAGTGGCTGTTATAGGACCGGTATGAATATTGAATAGGGTGAACGTGTAGGTTTCTGTCGATGCGTTATAGGACGAGCTGAAATCCACATCATAGCCTTGTCCAGGATCTGCTTCAATAATAAAATAAGTCAATTTTTCAGTTTGTGAATTGGTTAAAGGCAAATTTGACCAAGTATGAGTCGCTTGACCATTAACCGCGGTCAAGGTAATTGGAGTAGTACCATAGGGGACGGGAGTCCCGGTCTCCCCTACTTTGCTATAAAGTTGAATAGAAACCGGATTCATCAAGCCACCCACCCATGTTTTTGTCAGGTTCGCTGTTGCAGTTGGAACTACAACAGTAAAAGTAACATCGTTGATATTCCATCCACCACCTTGAAAGAGGGCAGTTAAACTGTATGTTCCACTGGTGTTCAAAACACCAATTGGAAAGGCGAAAATTTCCCACCTTGCATCTTTGATAGATCCTGTTAAACCAGATTTAGGATCTAGATTTATATGAGTATCTACTGATAAAAGCTCCCCTACATGCAACGCATAGGAAGTTTCGTATGGAGTTCCACTTAAAGACATTGACAGTGCCTCTGCGTTCGATTTAACAGCAACTAAAACTTTTCCCCCTTGAACCCACAAAATATAGGGCTGGGCTTGACCATTTGTTGATGAACCTTGAAGAAGCACAGCTTCATAACCTGGATCAGAAAAATAATGGTCCGTTGTTGGTATTGCCAGGATTTGGATCGGCGCAGCCGCAGCCGCTCCGGAAATTGGAGCTGCCATGATCCCAAGATCAAGTGGAGCCGGGTCCTTCTTTTCATTACCGGCCAGAGTAAATGTCGTGGTTGGTGCGCTAGTCGGTTCAGGAGCTGTTGTAGCTTCAGGGGTGATCAAGGTATCCGAAGTCGTTGTCGTTTCAGCAACAGCATGCGTTGTCGCTGCGGTCGACTCTTCCGTCGTTTCTCCTGTAGCGATTGTGGTTTCGAAAACGGCAGTCGTAGCTTCAATAACTGCAGTCGTTTCTTCCGCAACACTCGTGGTCTCCGTAACAGCCGACGTCGCTTCGGTAACCGTCGATGTCGTTTCGGTAATGGTCGTTGCTGCGACCGTGTCACTTGCGGTTTGGGGCGCTCCACCACTCAGATCCTCTGCGCGAAGGACTCTCGTTCCCATAGTTAAAAAAGCCATAAGATATGCGAAAACTACGACGAGTGCCAACAGTATTTTTATTTTTCTCTTTTTTCTTAAACCCACCATCTCACCTCATTTCAGTTAGGTTTAGGGTCGAAAGGCCGCAAAAAAACAAGGCATAGTTCAAGCCAGGTTTTTTAGGGAGCAGGTAATTCATATATTTTGAATTGATAGTCAGTGATTCAAATAAGCTTTTCAGCTTTCGAGGGCCTACAAAGTACAAAACAGCATCACCCACCTATCCTCCTGACTTTATGAGATAGACAGCAAAATATCGAACTTACCTGAACCCGAAAGGA
>CAYNZF010000087.1:0-7366 GCA_964401615.1 uncultured Oscillospiraceae bacterium | reverse complement strand
ACCTTGCCGGCTAAGTAAGTTCATATGATAATTTTTCGCTTGCTGAAGAATCGATTTTTAAAAAGGTTCAGCCTCACAGAGAGACTGAACCTTTTATTGTACAGAAGTGGATCGTGTCTATTTATCTCCGAACAAACCGCCCAACATGCCGCTGAGCCCACCGAGGAGACCACCGTTGTCATCTTTGTCTTTGTCAGCGCCACCGAGCAGATCGGTCAGACCGCCCAAAATGTCTGAGCCTCCACCCATCTGCTTACCCATGGAGCCTGTTATGTCGGAGAGATCAGTCGCCGAAAAACCTTTGCTCTGTTTTTCTTTTCCCAGCATGTTCATGAGGATCGGCGCGAGCATCGCCAGCAAACCGCCCGATTGTGAAGACGATAGACCCGAATTGGCCGAAAGTTGTTCTGCGACCGCACTCTTTTTATCACCGAAAATATGCCCCAGCATTTTACTGCTGTCCTCAATGTCAAGGCTGTCCAGGTCGACACTGTTTTTAGAAGCGTGATAGTCCAGTGCATCGGCCAGAGATTTGGCACCTTCCTCGCTTTTGGCATTGGCGCTCAGGCCGCTGAGGAGCGCCGGAATACTCAATTGCGCGGCTTGACCGACCCGTGTGGGGTCAGCCCCAACGGATTTTCCCAGCTGGGCCAGTAAATCTCCATTACCCAGCACACCTTGAAGTTCTTTCATTAAATCCATAATTCCTCTTTGTGGTCACGAGACCGGAACTTGTGCGCAGCATGAATCTTCTTGTCTCAATTATAGCCTATTTATATTTAAGTCAATCACCGCAGTCTCATTGGTTAAATCTGCGATTTTTAAGATTACGAGTTCAAGCATTGTATTTCACTTACTCTTTGTTATCCGGAATGTGACAAGCACTGCACGAGCCGCTGCAGCCGGAGCAGCCTGTTTTGCCACTCTTTTCATCGCGAATCAGCTTGTAACCCGCCAGACCCACCATGAGCAGCACCACCGCGGATACGATGATCGTGCCGATATTATTTAAAATAAACTGAATCATTTGGACATCTCCTTTGACGTTTTCAAGTTGAATTGAGGGTTATTTGATGCACCATAAGGGTTTTTTCTGAAGAGGAAGTACAAAATGATGACAAACATAAGCAATGCTATCCCGGTCCAGAGAGTAAACACGCCTCCCATGATAAAAAGGCCGAATTGGTTGATGATCAGCGCAATGACATAGGCAAAACCGGTCAAATAAGCGAGGGCGAAAGCCGTCCACCTTGGGCTGCCCATCTCCTTCTGAATCGCGCCCATGGCCGCGAAGCAAGGTGCGCAGAGTAAGTTGAATACCAAAAACGAAAAGGCACTCAACGCGGTGATATGCTGGGAGAGATTGCTCAGACCACTAAAACGGCCCGCTTCCACCAATTCCAAAGCATTCCCGGACACCCCATAGAGAACGCCGAGCGTGCCGACGACTTGCTCCTTGGCCAGCAGGCCCATCAGCGTGGCTACGACCATCTGCCATTGACCAAAACCCAGAGGTACGAAAATCACATCGATTGTACGGCCGAAGTAAGCCAGCACAGAGCGGTCCTGCGCTCTGACCATGCCGAAGCGGCCGCCGTCAAAACCGAAGGAAGACAAAAACCAGATTGCGACGGATGCCAGAAGAATGATGGTCCCGGCGCGTCTCACGAAATCCAGGGCACGTTCAGTCGTGACACGGACAATGTTTTTTATGGTGGGAAAATGGTAGGTCGGCAGCTCCAGGACAAAGGGGGAGGTCTTACCACTGAAAAGCTTGGTTTTCTTCAGCATCACACCGCTGATTACGACCGCGGCGACGCCTACAAAGTACGCAAGCGGTGACACCCACCAGGCTCCGCCGAAAATAGTGCCGGCCAACAAAGCGATGATGGGCAGTTTGGCACCACAGGGAATGAAGGACGTCGTCATGATGGTCATGCGCCTTTCCTGTTCAGACTCAATGGTGCGGCTGGCGGTGATGCCGGGTACCGAACAGCCTGAGCCGATGAGCATGGGGATAAACGACTTTCCCGAGAGACCGAACTTGCGAAAGACCCGGTCCATGATGAAAGCGACGCGGGTCATATAACCAACGTCCTCCAGGATGGACAGCAGCAGGAACAAAACGATCATCTGCGGCAGGAATCCGATGACAGATCCAACGCCACCGACAATGCCCTCAAGCACCAGTCCGTTCAGCCAGGGAGCGATCTGCAGTGAATCAAACAGTCCAGACAAACCCGGAATGATCCAGGAACCAAAAAGGACATCGTTCGTCCAATCCGTCACGATACTGCCGATGGTCGTGACCGCGAGATAGTAGACCAGCAGCATGACCACGGCGAAAATCGGCAGGGCCAGATAGCGGTTGGTCACGATGCGGTCAATTTTATCCGAGGGGCTTAAACTGCCCTTCGCCTGTCCCTTGACCACCGAGTGTTCAATAATTCTTTCAACAAACTTGTAGCGTTGATCGATGATGATACTTTCAGCGTCGTCATCGAGCTCTTTTTCGCAGTCGACAATGTGTTCTTCAATATGTTTTCGTTCTTCTGCGCTCAACGCGATCTGATCCAGAATGCGCGGGTCGCGTTCAAAAACCTTGATGGCAAAAAACCGCAGCAGCTGCGGATCAACTCTGGCTTCGATCGTTTCTTCGATATGGGCCAGCGCATGTTCGACCGAACCTTGAAAAACGTGCGGTTGTTCGGTCTTACGAGCTTCCTTGGCCAGCACCGCCGCTTTTTCAGCCAGCAGTTTTGATCCTTCTCCTTTGACCGCGGAGGTCTCGATTAACTCACAACCCAAGGCCGTGCTCAGTTTGTGCATGTTGATGGTATCGCCGTTTTTTCGCACGATATCGATCATGTTAAGGGCAACAATCATGGGAATGCCCAGCTCCAGAAGCTGGGACGTCAAATACAAATTACGCTCAATGTTGGAGGCATCCACGATGTTGATGATGGCATCCGGCTGTTCACTCACCAAATAGTTTCTGGCGATGATTTCTTCCATGGTGTAAGGAGAAAGTGAATAAATACCCGGAAGATCCTGTAAAATCACATCCTGATCAGCCAGCAGGAGGCCTTCTTTTTTATCAACCGTCACACCCGGCCAGTTACCGACATATTGTGAGCTTCCCGTCAAATCATTGAACAGGGAGGTTTTACCACTGTTGGGATTACCCGCCAAAGCAATTTTTATGCTCATTGCCTCGTGTCCTCCGGCATTTCCATTTCGATCTTGACCGCGTCTTCTTTTCTCAAAGTCAGTTCGTAGCCCCGTAAGTTGATTTCGATCGGATCACCCAAAGGCGCGACTTTCCGCACAAGCACAGGGGTTCCCTTGGTGATGCCCATGTCCATGATGTGTCGCCGCACCGCTCCGGCGCCATGCAATTTTTTCACAACGGCCGTTTCACCGATTTTGATGTCATTTAAAGTCCGCACCCGTTTCTCCGTTTCACCCGTGGCAAAAATATGCCTTAAAAAAAGTTAGCCTTGAGCAATATCGATGTCCAAAGTTTGCACCAGCTAACCCGAATTGTCAATGGCTAACTGATAAATATATATAGAAGACCTTACAGGTATTGATAGCGATGAAAAAACTCACTGCGTCAGAAATTCTGCAATCGCCTCACCCATCAGCATGCGCGAGCCGGACGCAACGAGAGGCTGCACTTGAGCCTTCTTAAAAAGCAAAATCACGGTCGAACCGAATTGGAAATAAGCGACTTCAGCCCCCTTTTTCCACAGATTGGAAGATGTGCAGACGATGGAATTGACATTGGTCGCCCCCACAAACACCGCGCAGGCACCGTTGGAGAGCTGGTTGACGATGCGGTAATTCGTGCAGAGTGGTCGTGTACCGTAGCGCAGGCCGTCTGCGTTGACCGGCCAGGAGCTTTGGCCAAGAGAGTATTGACTGTTGAGACTGCTGTCAAATGGTGCATGAATACGGTGGTAATCCGCCGGGCTGAGATAAAGCACAAAAATATGGCCGCCCCGATATGCGTCAGCAATTTCCTCCGCACCTAAAAGTTCGCTCAGTGTAAGCGTTTGGCCTTTGACCTTGAACTCCGCGCCGGCCGTCAGGGTCGCCGAAACTTCCACGACACAGTCCACCGGCGAAATGATCTGCTGCACTCCCTGATCAAGCGGCCGCGCTCCGCTGCGCAGTTCACGGATAAAGAAAGCGTTGAGACTGTTATAACTGTCCAGGCTTTCCTTGATTTCGCTTATGTCAATGTGATATGTGCGAATATAGGTCGGAATCAAGCGGCGGCTCAGCCGTGAATTCGTGAATTTAATCAACGCGTGGTTGACGAGTCGAGTATTGCTCAAACGAATCAAAATTTTAAAAATATTTTTTTTCATTGTGTTATTATACGGTATTCAAGATTCAAATGGGCCTGGATTCGCGAATTTTGGGCGAATTCGGCTCGCGTGCTGGAACAAGTATATTGGAGGAGGCAAAATCAATGCCAAGCGAAGAAAACGGTTTTGTGCGCCAAAACGCAGCCAACTTTTTAACCTTACTGAATGTGATTTTCGGGAGTGTCTCAATCATCATGTCTATCAACGGTCGTTTTCGTTGGTCCATCGCCTTGATCGGACTGGCTTCGGTCGCTGACCGCTATGACGGTGTCGTCGCCCGCAGGCTGGGTACGTCTTCGGAAATCGGCGTGCAGCTTGACTCTCTGGGTGACAGCATCAGCTTCGGGGTCGCGCCGGCCTTGCTTATTTACATGAGGCTCGTTCAGCCGCTTTTGCCCGGCATCTCCAAATTGATCTTGACTTTTTCTGTCCTGACCTACATCGTCTGCGGCATCTTCCGACTGGCTCGCTACAATGTCCACGGCTTGTCTGAAGGCGCGTTTGAGGGCGTTCCCATCACTTTGGCGGGGATGATTCTGGCTTTGCTGATGTTGATGGCTGAAGAGATTTCAGTCTATGTCTATGGCTTTCTGTTGGCCTTCTTCGCTTTCATGATGGTATCGAAATTTAAGTTGAAAAAACGGTAAATGCGCAGGCTCGAAAAGTTGTTCCTTCGCATTTTTTAAGCACGATATGCTTCGTCCCTTTGCCCATTTTCAGGGAATTTAATGCATAAATTCCCTAAAATAACCCGAAGCGACCTCATTTCCTTCAGAAAAACAATGAACAAAGATTCTCGGGTAGTAAGAGGTGTGAATTTTTTCCGTCAATCGAGCCGAAACGTTTGACACAGTGCGATTTGAGAAGGTATGATGTGTTTCGCAAGTCAGCTCCTTGCCACAATTTTGGAAAGATGGTCGAGCTGGTTTAAGGCACCGGTCTTGAAAACCGGCGAGGTGAAAGCCTCCGCGGGTTCGAATCCCGCTCTTTCCGCCAATATAGCCTGAAAGCCCCTATTTATGGGGCTTTTGCTTTTCTCTGATACTAATTTGATACTACAATTTATTTTTACCTTACTTTTGCAAACAAAAAGATGCTTTCAAGCATCCTGTGAACTCATCCATATTTAGCTACCAGCTGAGTGTATCCGGCTCAATTTTAGATTGATTTGGTGGCGGGAGCGCTTCAGATGTTACGCAATTGGTTGTTATGCGTGAACTTGATTAGGGTTTGCAGATATCTGCATACCCTTTATTCAGATGTTACGCAAGTAGGTGGGTTATGCGTGAACCTGTGTATCACAGATGCAACTTCCGCCGGTGGTAGGGTGGCAAGCTGATTTGCTTTTCAGGGGGGCTACACCGGCTCCAAGGCTTTCTGTTTGGGGTGTAGCAAGGAATACCATCCGGCCTAGCAGATAGCATTATTAGCTATCATGATGGGGGCATGGCTAGCTTTGATTGATTCATTGATGGAATCACTCATCATCATAATCCTAGAATTTTAATCCGAACTTCTCATTTTGGGGAAAAAAATAGTACAGGCTTTGGCTTCCGGTACTGTTTTAGTTGGGTTTGAGGATTGATATCCCCCTAGTAATAATTGAATTGCTAAAGCTCACAGGCTGAAAATCTAACAGGTTTGTGACACGTTTTGGACACATCCTCTCACGCTGGGAATAAACTTATTAGGTAGATTGGCTTCCGGTTTTCAAGAGTATCGCTTTGGCTGAAGTAAGCCCTCTTCCCTATGATTCAAAAAATTCATTTACTATATGGTTTATTTCTACCAAAAGTTAGCTCATGATAATTGAGTGTTTTGCTGACAAAGAGCGTTATACTTTACTTATTAAGTTCACAACACAAAGTAGAATATAAAGGAGAAGTTATGAAAGTTAAATCTGTAGGAATGATTTTAGCTGTTACAATCACGCTGGTTTCGTGTGGTGGGGGAACAACAAAAGCAAGCGGTAATGAAGCCGAAGCTGGGAATGCAGAAAAAAGTTACTCCGAGTTGTCTTCCGAGTATTCACAAGTAGAAAAAAAATACGCTGATTTATCCTCTAAGTATTCACATTTAGAAAATGTATTGGCATCTGAAATTGCACGAAAGACAACAAGCGCAACGACAGAAGCAACGACACAGGCGACAACAGCAAAGGCTACAACTTCACCAACAACTACAGTTAAGGCCACAACAGTACCTACCGAATTAAAAACTGAAGATTACGAAGATGCGGATTACAAAACATTTGCCAGAAATCCAGATGAACACGAATTTGAACTAATAAAAATCAGTGGAAAAATAATTCAAGTCGTAGAATCTGATGGGTTCAACTCTTACCGTATAGCTCAAAATGATGATTACGATAAGGTTTGGATGATAACGTATATTCCCATAGCCGGTGAATCGAGGATTCTCGAGGATGATTATGTAACAGCATATGGGGGTTATATGGGGCTTTATTCATACGAATCTACAATGGGTGCAACTGTCACTGTTCCGAATATCTATGCCGAAAAAATTGTTCTAGAATAATTAGAATCCTATAATCTGCCTTTATAATGTAACTTTTTTTTCATTTTGTTCGTTTGCCATGAGTGAATTTGTACAGTGACTGTTGAATGAAAATCTGAAAGCTTTTGAGGGCCTTACCCCGCACCGGCTGAAGATGCTTTGATTCATACATTGCCATCAAACGCTCAAATTTGCGATTTAAGGCCCCTTGCTTGATTTACCTTGTTCCTTGCTGTGTTTAGGCTCAATCAAAGGATAAGGGGCTTTCTTCGCATAATCAAACATACGTTCATTGTTCCTGTCGCTGGCTAGCTTTCAGCTGTGCTACTGTCGTTATTCCGCCACCGGTTAAGCTATTGATTATATCCTGTACAAGCCGGAATTCTTTCATCCCTTGCTCTGAAGCAAGTTTGATTGCTGCTTGTGCCGACGGACTGTATCTCTGTGCTGACGGAATTGCCTGTCTGTCGTTA
>CAYNZF010000086.1:0-7506 GCA_964401615.1 uncultured Oscillospiraceae bacterium | reverse complement strand
GTCCTTTTACAACCCATCTGATTCCTAGACTGGATTCAGCTTTTGCAATCAACTTACCACAAGTGCTGGGGTTCTGTCATTTGACCCTGGCGATTTTTGGTGCTATACTCTCTTATGTAGTTTTTGGCAGAATGGAGGTCTTTTATGATCGTAAAAACTGACGTCGAAAAGTGTCGTGAGAAGATGATGGCCTGTGTCGGACAAACCGTTAAATTAACTTCGAACGGAGGCAGAAAACGCATTATTGTGCGTGAGGGTATCGTGGATCAATGCTACCCGAACGTCTTCACCGTGCGTTGTCCTCGCGGTGGCCGTTATCACGAGCTTTTATCCTATAGTTATGTGGATGTTTTAACCTCAGTTGTGGAAATCACGTTACCCAACGTTCCACTCGCGCCCTAAACGGGTCGTGAACAACTGAATGTTCATTTAGAGGCTAAGCCTCCCCTTAGCGGGAGGCTTTTGTATTTATATAAGTTGAGGCATTTATGTCGATAGAAAAAAACAGGTCAGTTTTGCGCCTCGCGCACGCGAAAATTAATTTATGTTTGGATATTGTCGGCCGCAGACCGGACGGTTTTCATTTACTTGACACAGTGATGCAGAGCTTGGACTTGGCTGACCGACTGACTTTCAGCTGGCGTGATGAAAGCGCTTTTCTCTTCGAACCAGTATGGAGTAAAGTCATCAGATCTGCAGTAACTTCAGGCAGCTGTGCGGGAGAACTGCGCACGCTCACGTTTTTTAACGAATTTTCGCCCTTCAAACTTGAGTTGGACATGGACCAGAGACTGGCAGAACGCATTCCTGAACTCAAGGCCAACATTTTGCATAAGACGCTGCTTTTATGGCTGGCTGCTTTGCCTGAACAGGCTATGAACAACGTTATGAGGGTCTTCAATGAGGCCGGATTGGTCAAGCCATATTTACATGTGACACTCGAGAAAAAAATTCCCTATGAAGCCGGCCTGGGCGGTGCTTCTGCTGACGCCGCAGCCATGCTCGATTTTTTGGATGAAAGTTTTGGACTACAATGGGACGAAGCGGTCAGGATCGATATGGAAAGCCGAATCGGAGCAGATGTTCCATTTACGAGACACAAGGGCAGTGTTCGCTGCCGTGGAATTGGTGAGCAGATGACCGCACTGCGCAGTCTGCCGCATTATCCGTGCATCGTAATCAAGCCCTTGCGCCTGGGCGTAAAAACAGCGACTGCATTCAAGCGCTACCATGAAGTATTCGAGCTGCGAGAAGAATCACCGGAACGCCCCCATATCGATGAATTCGTGACAGCTCTGGAAAAAGGTGAGCGCGCGTCACTCCAAGGATTGAGCGGGAACGTTTTTTCATCGTTGATCAATGAGGAGTTTCCGGTTTTGCCACTGTGGCTGAATCGTTTGCGGGAAGAAGGAAGCTTTTTAGCTTCGCTGTCAGGTTCCGGAACCGCTTGCTTTGCGCTTTTTGAAAATGATACGATGGCAGAGAATTGCGCTGAAAAGTTGTCGCGACTGACCGAACTGCACGGTTTGGCCTTTGAACTGGTCCAGACTCGCCTGGCTTATTGACAGAGTACGCAACTGTCGTTATAATTTTTCTGCTATGCAAAATGGAGGTGAACCCCAATGTCTAAGATGACATACCAACCCAAGAAGAAACAACGCTCGCGTGAACACGGCTTCAGAAAAAGGATGCAAACTTCATCGGGCAGAGATGTTTTGAGAAGAAGAAGATTAAAAGGTCGCAAGCAGCTGTCCGCCTAAGAATCGAAGGCCGAAGATTCGGTCTTTATTCATATTGCACGGATTGTGTGTGAAGTCAACCGCTGTTTAGCCACGAACGGAAAGGGCATGATGAAGGATAGCGAGATTATCAAACAGAATCGCGATTTTTCTGCCGTCTGCCGCCGTGGCCACAAGTATAATGGGAAATATTTAAGCCTGTTTGTGATGAAAAATCGGCGGGGTCTGAAACGCATCGGTTTTGCCACCAGCAGAAAATTTCCCAACGCTGTGACGAGGAACCGGGCCAAACGTTTGATTCGAGAAGCCTATCGCTGTATGGAATCAGAAGTCAGCCCCGGAAAAGATGTGGTCGTTTTGATGAAAGTCCTGAATGAGCCTGATTTTTCAGCGCTCTGTAAGGACCTGAAAAAATTGCTCACACAAGCAGAGCTGATTGGGGAATAAGTAGTGCGCAAGCTGATGATTCGGATGATTCGCTATTATCAGAAGCATGTTTCTCCAAGCCGCCCCGCGCGTTGCCGATTTATACCGACCTGCTCCCAATATGCGGTCGAAGCGATCGAAAAATATGGGCCTGTAAAAGGATTGGCGAAAGCAATATGGCGCGTTTTGCGCTGCAATCCCTTTGGTGGAAGCGGCTATGATCCGGTGGACAAGTAAACTGCACCATGCTCATAAGCCCGAAGAGAGGATAAAAACAGAATGCAAATACAATTGCTCCCGGTCGTTGCGTTGCTTGAACCGCTGTATAGCTTGTTTGGCTGGATCATGCGGGCACTTTACAGTGTTATTTCCAACTACGGCTTGGACATCATCATTTTCACCGTTTTTCTGCGTTTGATCATGATTCCTTTGCAGCTCAAACAACACAAGACCACCTTGAAACAGATGCAGCTGTCTGACGAATTGAATGATCTGAGACGATACTATGGCGAGGACAAGAATGGTTTTGCCATGGCTCAGCAGGAACTTTTCAAGAAACATAAGATTTCCCTGATGGGAGGATGTTTGCCGTCTTTACTCGGCTTGCTCATCATTTGGCCGATTTGGAGAATCATTTCCCAGCCCCTCCATTACATCATGGGTATCAGCAAGGAAAGCCTCAGCTCGATTGCCGCCAAGCTCGCAGCCCAAGGGATCGTTCCTGAATCCGTCATCAAGAACGTGGCTAATTCAGACATCGCTGTTTTGAATGCGTTGCGAACTAACGGACCTGCGATGAATGACGCTGTATCGAACGGATTTATTCGGACTGATCAGCTTATCAACCTTGATTTTTTCGGAATCAACCTGGGCATGACACCTAGCTTTAATCCCGGACAGATTTTCGGCGAGCAGATGGCTTCCTACCTTCCTTTGCTTGTAATACCTGTCTTGGCGGTCATCACCTCTTTCATTGTTTCGTCAGTATCGAATAACACTAACGCGATGATGCTTCAAAACAAACGTTCCAAGGAATTGGCCAAGCTCAATCCGGCACGTGATGTGGTTGAGGACAAGACCCAGAACATGTCAAAACAGATGATGCTGATGATGCCGCTGATTACTTTGGTCACTGTCTTCACAATGCCTGCGGCCATGGGCTTGTACTGGATCGTGGGGAACTTGATGATGATTTTCCAATCCTACCTTCTGTACTATCTCTACACCAAACCAGTGATGAAAATCATCTGGTCCGAGGACGAACTCGAGCTTATGCATGTAAAAGGGGGTAAATCCTGATGCAATCCGTTGAAAAAACCGGAAAAAATGTTGATGCTGCTGTTTTCAGCGCACTGGAAGAACTGGGCGCTACAATTGATGAAGTCATTGTCGAAGTGCTGGACGAGGGCGAAAACGGCATTCTCGGAATAGGCCGCAGACCTGCCCGTGTCCTTGTGAGCTTGGACCGCATGGCTGAAACGCAAGTATTCGAGCCGGCTGAAGAAGATGATGAAGATGCTCAATACAGCTATGATGAAAAAGAATTGAACGCCCCTGATTTCAGCGATCCCGGAATGCTCAAGTCCGAAAATCTGGAAAACTCCGCTTCGACGGAAGCCGATTATTTCGGCGATGAAAGCGATTATCTGGATGAAGAATATGAGGACGAGCGCGCTTTGATCACAGAATTCCTCGGTGAAATTTTGGCCTCCATGGATGTTTCGGCGAAAATCATTTGCAGCTCCAAAAAAGACGGCCTGCAAGTGGATATCGAAGGCGATGACGTGGGTGTTCTGATCGGCAGACGTGGCGATACACTTGCGGCTTTGCAATACTTAAGCTCTCTGGTCGTCAATCGAAACAACGAGCGACGCATACATCTAAGCCTTGATGTTTCAGGTTACAAAAAACGCCGCGAAATCAGCCTCAGAGATCTGGCTGAACGAACCGCAGGCCGTGTCATGAAGATTAAAAAAGAATATGTCATGGAAGAAATGCCAGCGACTGACAGACGCATCATTCACTCAGCATTACAAAACCACAAAGGTGTCAAGACCATCAGCGAGGGTGCTGAACCGCACCGCTACGTTGTCGTCATCCCCTTAAAAGAGGGTGAAGTCAAAGAAGAATTCGATAGGGAATAAACGCCGTTTTGTGCGTTGTTTGGATTAAACGGCAGCAGAAGAATGCTCTGCCGTTTTTCCGTTTTGAGAGGAAAATTCATGAATTTACCCATCATTGCTGCCTTAGCCACCCCGCCCGGACAATCCGGCCTGGCTGTTGTGCGCTTGAGCGGTACAGGTTCAGCTGCGTTGGCTGAGCAATGTTTTCGCCCGGGCCCTCTCAGGGCTTTATCGGGAGACGCAACGCCGACAGATCTTCAGCCATCAAGTTCAAATATGACGCTGCAAGAACTGCCGGGTTATCGTTGCATTTTTGGTTACCTCATTGATCCGGACAATGGAAAAGCTATAGATCAGTGCATTGTGACAAGATTTGTCGCGCCCCGCTCTTATACCGGCGAAGAGGCAATTGAGTTCAGCTTCCATGGTGGTACTGCTTTGCGTCGTAAAGTCCTGCAGATTCTTTTCAGACTCGGTGCAAAAGCGGCCGATGCGGGTGAGTTCACAAAGCGGGCTTTCTTGAACGGAAAACTTGACCTCAGCCAAGCTGAAGCAGTTATGGACTTGATCAACGCGGAAGCGGAGCTAAGTTCAGAAGTCGCGATGCAGCAGTTACAAGGTCAACTCTCCGACGCGTTCAAAATTTTTCGCGAGCAGCTATTTGCTTTGATGGCTGGACTGGAAATTGCTATCGATTATCCTGAGCACGAGGATTTTTCTCTGGTAGAAGAAGAACTACCCCTGCAGCTTAAAAATTTACAGGATGCACTTCGCAGCTTATTGTCAGGATACAGGCAAAGCATCAGTCTGAAAAAAGGCTTGCAGGTCGCTTTGGTGGGTGCTCCGAATGTCGGTAAATCCTCTTTACTAAATGCGCTCAGTGGTACCGAGCGCGCCATTGTGACTGACATTGCCGGAACGACTCGCGACACGGTGGATAGTCTGGTCGAAATCTCCGGAATTCCGGTTCGATTGATTGATACAGCGGGTATACGAGAAAGCAGTGATAAGGTCGAACGGATTGGTGTCGCACGTTCGCTCAAAGCGATGGCTGAAGCAGATTATGTGCTATGGACCATATCTCCGGAGCTGCTTGAGCTTGGCGGGGCGGATACCTGCGCGGCCACGCTGCGTGAGGAACTCAAAGCAATCCCCACTGAGCTGCCTTTCAGCCTCTTGCTGAACAAACAAGATTTACCCGGGGCAGAAGCAAGCAGAGCGTTTATCGAAGCAGAGGTCTTGCCGCTTTTGGAAGAGGACTTTTCACGCTCCCAAGGACATGATGACGAAATGCCCGTGCCCAAACTGCTGTTGGTCTCAGCCCAAAGCGGTCAAGGTCTGGAGGATGTCCGCCAGGCAATCGCCGCTGTATATCACAATATGGGCAGCGGCCGCGGCGAGAGTCTGCGCATCACCTCTGATAGACATCTTGAAGTTGTGCAGCGCGCGCTTGGCCTTTTGGAACAAATCGAATCTGAGTACAGGTTTTTACCCATCGATATCCTTTCGCAAAGCTTGCTGGCCGTAGGCGATATTTTGGGAGAAATCAGTGGAGAGCGCGTTAGTGAAACATTGATCAATGAAATATTTTCACGTTTTTGTGTCGGAAAGTGAGGCAAGCATTGTACGAAAATAAAATCAGAACCCTCGCTGAAGCTTTGGCGGACGAAGAACAATATGACGCCGGCAGCTACGACATTGCCGTGGTCGGTGCAGGGCACGCGGGCTGTGAAGCAGCTGCCGCTGCAACTCGTCTGGGTTTCAAGACCATTTTGTTCGGAATGAATTTGGATCAACTAGCGAACATGCCTTGTAATCCAAACATCGGCGGAACGGCCAAGGGCCAGCTTGTCAAGGAGATTGACGCACTCGGTGGCATGATGGGACAAATCGCTGACGAGGCGACTTTGCAATTTCGTATGCTGAACCGTTCGAAAGGTCCTGCGGTTTTATCTCCGCGTGCTCAAATCGATCGTCGAAAATATGCCGGTTTAATGAAGGATGCGCTTGAACGTCTCGAAGGCCTGGATCTTCGCCAGGATGAAGTTGTGGAACTGCTGACAGATGCCCACGGCCAGCTAGCCGGATTACGAACACGTTTTGGGGGAATTTACAGTGCTAAACGCATCGTTTTGACCACAGGAACATATCTTCGCTCCCGCATCATCATTGGAAAAAATACCTTTGCCTCCGGACCCGACAATCTCTTTCCGGCTACAGAGCTGTCAGGTTCCCTGCGCTCTTTCGGTATTGCTTTGCAGCGCTTTAAAACAGGTACTCCTGTCAGAGTCAATTTACGCAGCATCAATACTTCAGTTCTGGAAGCCCAAAACGGAGAAGACGACGCTCTCCCGTTCAGCTTCATGAATGAGGATGACGATCAGTACTTGAAAAGGCCGCAGCGCCCTTGTTATCTGACCTGGACCAATGTTCAAACTCACCGTATCATTGAAGAAAATCTTGATCGAGCACCCTTGTTTTCGGGAATCATCGAAGGTGTCGGTGCGCGCTACTGCCCCTCGATCGAGGACAAAGTAGTGCGCTTTGCAGACAAGGACAGGCATCAGATTTTTATTGAACCGATGGGCGAACATTCTTATGAAATGTATCTGCAGGGCCTCTCGACAAGCATGCCGCAAGATGTGCAGCTCAGAGTCTTACACAGTATCAAGGGCCTGGAAGCGGCGAAGATTCAACGGACCGCTTACGCCATTGAATATGATTGCCTTGAGCCTACTGAATTAAGCGCTTCACTCCAAATCAAGCATGTACGAGGTCTTTTTGCTGCCGGACAGATCAACGGTACCTCGGGCTATGAAGAAGCTGCTGCTCAAGGTTTGATCGCGGGAATCAACGCAGCGAGGTCGTTAGTTGGTCAAACGCCCCTGGTGCTCGGCCGTGACCAGGCTTACATCGGTGTACTGGTTGACGACTTGATTACCAAAGGTACTTTGGAACCTTACCGGATGATGACCTCGAGAGCAGAGTATCGCCTGCTTCTACGCCAGGACAATGCGGATTTGAGGCTGACTCCCATTGGACGGGAACTTGGTCTGGTGGACGATGCGCGGTGGATGAAATTTACCGCCAAACGTCAAGCCATCTTAAGCGAGCTTGAACGTCTTCGCGGAACCAGGGTCAGCGTTGGCGAAGCCAGCGCTGCGGTGTTGGCATCTTTTGGCACCAGCCCGCTGCAAGGTGGGGTGAGCCTGGCCGAA
>CAYNZF010000085.1:3903-7593 GCA_964401615.1 uncultured Oscillospiraceae bacterium | reverse complement strand
CGAGAAGTCCTCGGGTCGTTAAGCGGAAAGGGAGGAACTAACAAGTGGAAGAACTTAAGAAAAAAAATATGAGCAAGCAGTTTATGGAGGAAAATCGCGAAGCGATACTGGACCTCTATAAAAAGGGACATACCAAGTCCAACCGCCCCCGCATCCTGACCAAAAAGGAAAGAAAAGTGCTGGGAGTCGGTAAAGATCAAGGAAAAGCTTCGATCGAAAACGTGCGCATCGCGCCGATCAAGGTCAATCTGCTGATCCGCAACATCAAAGGAAAGTCACTGGACGAGGCGTATGCCATTTTAAATTACTCGCCCCGCAACGCGGCACCGGTCATTTCCAAGCTGATTCACTCAGCTGAGGCCAATGCCGTCAACAACAACGAACTAACGCGCGACCTGCTTTATGTAGCGGATGCGTTTGTCAACCCGGGTCCTGTCATCAAACGTTTTATGCCCAGAGCTCGCGGCAGCTCGACGCGTATCCTAAAGAGAACCAGCCACATCACGGTAGTTCTTAAGGAAAGAAAGTAAGGAGGACGGAACATGGGCCAGAAAATTCACCCCAACGGGTTTAGAGTCGGCGTAATCAGAGGATGGGACACCACCTGGTACGCAGATAAAAAGAACTTCAGTAAATATCTCATCGAAGACAGTAAAATTCGTGTTTTCGTGAAAAAAGAGTGCTTTCAATCCGGTGTTTCCCGAATTTTGATCGAACGCAAAGGTGATGACAAATTGGTCGTCTCCATCCGCGCAGCCAAGCCGGGCATCATCATCGGCCGTCAAGGCGCAGGCATTGAAGCATTGAAAACCAAGTTGAAAGAAAATTTCAAAAAAGAATTCCTGATCAACGTCAACGAAGTCAAATCACCGGACATGGATGCACAGCTCGTGGCCGAAAACATCGCCCAACAATTGGAAAAGCGCATTTCTTTCCGCCGTGCCATGAAACAAACCATGCAGCGCGCGATGAAAGCCGGTTCCAAGGGGATCAAGACTCAAGTGAGCGGCCGTCTCGGCGGAGCGGAAATTGCCCGTGTTGAACACTATCATGAAGGCACCATCCCCCTGCAGACTCTCCGCGCCGACATCGATTACGGTTTTGCCGAAGCGAATACGACTTATGGAAAAATCGGCTGTAAAGTTTGGATCTACAAAGGCGAAGTTTTTAAAGCCAAAGCCAAAAGCAAGCCGGTTAACGAAGTTAAAGAAGGAGGGGAAGCCTGATGTTACTCCCTAAGAGAGTTAAATACAGAAGGGTGCATCGCGGCCGTATGACCGGAAAAGCCACCCGTGGCAACGTGCTTGCCTACGGTGATTATGGTCTTCAGGCGACTGAACCTTGCTGGATAAAGTCCAATCAGATTGAATCAGCCCGTGTCGCGATCAATCGTCACCTTAAACGTGGTGGCCGTGTCTGGATTAAAATTTTCCCGGACAAGCCCGTCACCAAAAAACCGGCTGAAACCCGCATGGGTTCCGGTAAAGGCTCACCTGAATTTTGGGTAGCTGTCGTAAAACCCGGTCGCGTACTTTTCGAAGTCTCCGGTGTTTCACAAGAAGATGCCAAAGAGGCCTTACGTCTCGCAGCGCACAAGCTGCCTTGTAAAGTAAAAATAATTGCGCGTGAAAAGGAGGGTGTTGTCAATGAAAGCTAAAGATTATCGTGAAAAAACAGCTGATGAACTCGTCAAAGAGCTCAGCGAACTCAAAGATCAATTGTTCAAACTTCGTTTTCAACATGCTACCAAACAACTGGAAAATACTTCACAGTTGAGCCAGGCCAAACGTGACCTCGCCCGCGTCCAAACGATTATACGCGAACGCGAAATCGCGTCAGCGAAGAAGTGATGGAGGAATGGGTGAAATGACTGAAAACAACGAAAACAGAAATTTACGTAAAATGCGCGTCGGTATCGTCAAGAGCGACAAAATGGACAAGACCGTGGTCGTCTCGGTAACAGAGCACATGAAACATCCTCTTTACAAGAAGTTCATCAAGCGCACCGTTACGATGAAGGCACATGACGAAAACAACGAATGCCGCTCGGGAGACACCGTCCGCGTTATGGAAACACGTCCCTTGAGTAAAGACAAGCACTGGCGCGTTGTCCGTATTATCGAAAAAGCGAAATAAAGCAAGGACAATGAGTCAGGAAGGGAGGACAAGTCCAAATGATCCAAGTTGAATCAAGACTACGGTCAGCCGACAATACCGGTGCACGCGAATTGCTTTGCATCAAAGTATTGGGTGGTTCGTGGAGAAAATATGCCAATATCGGCGATGTCATCGTTTGCTCTGTTAAAGAGGCTACACCCGGTGGCGTGGTAAAAAAAGGTGAAGTGGTCAAAGCGGTCGTGGTGCGCACCAAGCGCGGCATCCGCAGGGCCGACGGTTCCTATATCAAATTTGACGAAAATGCTTGCGTCCTGATCAAGGACGACAAGAATCCCAAAGGTACCCGTATCTTTGGACCAATCGCCAGAGAGCTGCGTGAAAAAGACTACATGCGCATTCTTTCACTGGCGCCTGAAGTACTGTGAGGTGGCACTAAAAATGGCAAAAGTACACGTTAAAGTAAACGACACCGTTTATGTGCTCTCAGGTAAAGACCGTGCACATGTCGGCAAGATTTTGAAAGTGATGCCGGATAAAGGCCGTGTCGTCGTGCAGGGGGCCAACATGGTCCACAAGCACAACAAACCGACCCAGACCAATCCGCAAGGCGGCATCACTGAACAAGAAGGTTCCATCGCCGCTTCCAACGTCATGCTGGTCTGCGATAAATGTAAAAAACCGACCAAAGTAGGTCACAAGCTTTTGGAAAACGGCTCGAAAATTCGCTTTTGCAAATCATGCAAAGAAGAAATCGATACGTTGTCCAAAGTGAAAAAATCGTAAGTAGAGAGGAGATCAAATGAGTAGATACAAAGATAAATACAATTCTGAGATCGCCCCTCAGATGAAAGAAATGTTCAAGTACAAATCAGTCATGGAAATTCCGAGACTGGAAAAAATCGTCATCAACGTGGGTGTCGGCAACGACCAGCGCGAAAACTCGAAAGCGGTTGAAAACACCGTGCGCGACCTGGGCATCATCACCGGCCAGAAGGCAGTGGTCACCAAAGCAAGAAAGTCCGTCGCGAACTTCAAGCTCAGAGAAGGCATGGATGTCGGTGTGAAAGTTACACTGCGCGGTGCCAAGATGTACGAATTCCTGGACCGCTTCATCAATATCGCCGTCCCTCGTGTGAGAGACTTCCGCGGCTTGTCCCCCAACTCCTTCGACGGACGCGGAAATTATGCCCTCGGTATGAAAGAACAATTGATTTTCCCTGAAATCGATTACGACAAGATCGACAAAATTCGCGGTATGGACATCATCATCGTGACCACAGCGAATACAGACGAAGAAGGCCGTGAGCTGCTGCGTCAGTTCGGCATGCCGTTCGCGAAATAAGGGGAGTAATAATCATGGCTAAGAAATCAATGATTCTAAAATCGGAGCGCGATGCGAAATATTCAACTCGTGCACACAACCGTTGTCAACTCTGCGGTCGTCCGCATGCTTACCTGCGCAAGTACGGCATCTGCCGTCTCTGCTTCCGTAAGCTCGCGTACGAAGGCCAGATTCCCGGTGTGAAAAAGGCCAGCTGGTAAGCGCGTCAGAAGGAGGAAAGACTATGCAAA
>CAYNZF010000085.1:0-3893 GCA_964401615.1 uncultured Oscillospiraceae bacterium | reverse complement strand
AAATTACAGATGCTATCGCCGATATGCTGACACGTATCCGCAATGCCGGTGCCGCCAACCACCCAACGGTTGACATTCCCGCATCAAAGATGAAGATGTCTATTGCCGATATCCTTTTGGATGAAGGCTATATCAGTAAAGTAGAACAAATCGAAGATGAGACCCAGGGTATCATCCGTGTAACCTTAAAATACGCCAACAGAAAACCGGTTATTTCCGGTATCAAACGTATTTCAAAACCGGGTTTGCGCATTTATGCCAACGCGAAAGACATGCCCCGTGTTTTGGGAGGACTTGGCGTCGCCATCGTGTCCACCAACCAGGGTTTGATGACAGATAAAGTCGCACGGAACAAAAACGTCGGCGGAGAAGTTTTGGCTTACATCTGGTAAAGCAAACGATGAGTTTACTTTTGCCATTGAAAGAAACTCTGAAAAGAGTGCCGAGGCACTCTCAATCTTAAGAGCAGGAGGAATACAGCATGTCACGAATTGGCAGAATGCCGATCAAAATTCCGGCGGGCGTCACCGTAAGCCAGGAAGACAACAATATCGTAGTAAAGAAGGGCGGCGAAGTGCTCAGCACCCCGGTCAGCCCTGAATTCAAGATCAACATTTCCGAAACGGAGATCACGGTCGAGCGTCCTTCAGACGACCGCAGCCATCGCTCCATGCACGGTTTGTACCGTTCATTGATCAACAACATGGTGGTCGGCCTCAGCGAAGGTTTCACCAAGAAGCTTGAGATCGTCGGTATCGGCTACAGAGCTTCAAAGCAAGGTACCAAGCTGGTGATGAATCTCGGTTACTCCCACCCGATCGAGTTGGAAGAACCAAAGGGAATTACCATCGAAGTTCCGGCGCAGAATAGAATTACCGTTAAAGGTGCTGATAAGCAGCTGGTCGGAGAAACTGCAGCCAAGATCCGCGGTTTCCGTGTACCTGACGCTTACCATGGCAAAGGCTTGCGTTACGAGGGCGAGACTGTTCGCATCAAAGAAGGCAAAACCGGCGCTAAAGGTAAATAATAGGAGGGGAATAGGAACATGATCAAGAAGATAAATCGCAATGAAATTCGCCTCCGCAAACACGTGCGGGTGCGTAAAAAAATCAGCGGCACGCCGGAGCGTCCGAGACTCTGTGTATTCAGAAGCTTAGCCAACATATCGGCACAACTCATTGATGACGTCAACGGAAAGACACTGGCTGCGGCCAGTTCTACCGAAAAAGCCATCAAAGCAGAAAATGCGTACGGCGGAAACGTGGCGGCTGCGAAAGCGGTCGGCGCACTGGTCGCTAAACGTGCATTGGAATTAAACTTAGATACCGTGGTCTTCGACCGTAGTGGCTATGTTTATCACGGCCGTGTGGCTGCGCTGGCCGAAGCGGCTCGCGAAGCCGGACTGAAATTTTAAGCGGAGGAGCAGACCATGGCAATAGATCCTAATACACTAGAATTGCAGGAGCGCGTCATCAACATCAACCGCGTATCCAAAACCGTCAAAGGTGGACGCACGATGCGTTTCGTCGCCCTAGTCGTCGTCGGTGACGGCAAAGGTCATGTCGGAAAAGGCCTGGGAAAATCAGCAGAAATTCCCGAAGCCATCCGTAAAGGCGTAGAAGCAGCGAAGAAGAACCTCTTTGAAGTGCCCATCATCAATACTTCCATACCTCACCAGGTCCTGGGCGTGTTTGGCGGCGGAAAAGTACTGCTGAAGCCGGCTAAGCCGGGTACCGGTGTTATCGCGGGTGGCCCTGTACGCGCCGTCTGTGAACTTGCCGGCATCAATAATATCTATACAAAATCTCTGGGTTCAAACAACGCCAACAACATGGCCAACGCGACCTTGGAAGGCTTAAGAAGCCTGAAGTCCCTGGAACAAGTCGCGAAACTCAGAGGTAAAAAGCCTGAAGAAATTCTGTAAGACGGAGGTGCAGTGAAATGTCCAAAATTATCGTTAAACTTATCAAGAGCACCAACCGTGCGACCGAAAAACAACTTCGTGTCGTGCAGGCTCTGGGCTTGAGAAAAATTGGCCAAACAGCCGAACACCAAGATAATGCCGCCATTCGCGGCATGGTGAATGCCGTACCGCATTTGGTGGCCATCGCAGAAGAGAAAGAATAAGGGGGCCCTGAAGCATGAAACTCAATACAATGACTAAAGTTCCCGGCAGCTCCAAACCGAACTATCGTAAAGGCAGAGGTGTTGGTTCCGGTAACGGAAAGACCGCAGGCCGCGGACACAAGGGCCAGAATGCCCGCTCCGGTGGTGGAACGCGGCCGGGTTTTGAAGGCGGTCAAATGCCTCTTTACCGCAGACTGCCGAAACGCGGCTTCAACAACAAGAATTATGCTGTGAAGTACGTCGTCTTGTCGGTGGATCGCCTCAATGAATTTGAAGATGGCAGTGATGTCAATTTGGAGCTGGTCCTCTCTCAGAACCTGGTCACCGTTTCCAAAGCGGTCGACGGCGGTCTGAAAGTTATCGGAAACGCTGAGATCACTAAAAAACTCAACGTAAAGGCGAAGAAATTTACTGCATCGGCAAAAGAAGCGATTGTGAAGGCTGGTGGAACGGCTGAGGAGGTCTGATCATGGGTAACATGTTGGAGACGCTGAAGAACGCTTTCAAAATTCCCGATCTTCGTAAGCGTCTGCTCTTTACCATCTTTATGATAGTTGTGTTCCGTATCGGCGGTAATATGCCGGTACCGGGCATAGACCGTCAGAAGTTCACACAGCTCATCGATCAATTCGGACAGCTCGGAGCGCTGATGGACATCATGTCCGGTGGTGCCCTCAAAGCTGTTTCGGTTTTCGCGATGGGCATCCAGCCTTATATCAACGCATCCATTATCATCCAGCTCTTGACGGTGGCGATTCCTTCATTGGAACGTTTGTCAAAAGAGGGAGAAACCGGGCGGAAAAAGATCCAACAAATCGTGCGCATCACCACCGTCGTACTGGCCCTGGCTCAAGCCATCGCCTTCTGGTCCGCGACCAGATCCGCAACCGCGGGTGTTTTACCTGAATGGTTGAATGCCCTGGTGGTCATCTTCAGTTTCTCGGCCGGCACGGCCGCCATCATGTGGATCGGCGAGCTGATCAACGCGAAGGGCATTGGCAACGGTATCTCGATCATCATTTTCGCAGGTATCATTTCACGTCTGCCGCAGATGATCAGCGGCTTGTTCAGCCTCGCAGGACTCTGGACCGTTCAGTTCAATATCTTTGTCGCGATCTTTCTCGCGGTCTTGGCGGTCCTCGTCATTTTCGCGGCCCTGGTCCTCGTTCTCTACGTCCATCTCGCTGAGCGGCGCATCCCGGTGCAGTACGCGAAACGTGTCGTGGGGCGTAAACAATACGGTGGCCAAAGCACCTATCTGCCGATCAAAGTCAATCAGTCCGGCGTAATTCCTGTTATTTTCGCGATGTCGATTTTGCAGATACCCAGCTTGATCATCAGCTTCTTTTTTGCCAACAGTACCGGGCCGGTCGTCATGTTCTTCAAGGACTTCGGCACCAACCCCATCTACTACCTGGTTGAAGCGCTGCTCATTATCGGGTTCACCTTCTTCTATTCGATGATTCAGTTTAATCCGCTGGAAGTCGCGAACAACCTCCAAAAGAACGGTGGTTTCATCCCCGGAATTCGTCCGGGCAAACCGACCACCAAATTCATTTCATCCACTTCTCGTCGCTTGTCCTGGTTTGACGGCCTGTTTCTGGCCACCATCACCCTGGCACCGATGATAATCGGAACCGTGACAAATACCATCGGCCTTTGGTTCGGAGGCACCGCCATTATCATTATTGTCGGCGTCTGTCTTGATCTCGTGAATCAGCTTGAATCACAGATGATGATGCGCCACTACAAAGGCTTCCTTGATT
>CAYNZF010000084.1:0-7829 GCA_964401615.1 uncultured Oscillospiraceae bacterium | reverse complement strand
ATCCACGTTGGCCAGGATTTACGTCTGCGCATGGCACCGCGTCACGTTCCGGGTCCCTTGATCTTTCTATGAAAATCAGATTGATTACTATTGGGAAGCTGCAGGAAGCCTGGCTGCGTGAAGCACAGCAGGAGTACGTAAAACGGCTGTCCCGTTTTGCCGATCTTGAAATTCTTGAGCTCAATGAAGCAGCGGACGGCCTGGATTTGGCGAAACAGCTCGGACGTGAAGCTGAGCAAATGCTGAAAAAAATCAGCCCGAACGATTTCGTGATCGCTCTCGACCTGGCCGGAAAAGAGCTTAACTCGGAGCAGCTGTCAAATGAACTCGCGAGCTGGTTTGAGCAAGCTGGGGCAAAACTGACGTTTCTTATCGCCGGTTCCAACGGCTATGCGGACAGCATTCTCAAACGTGCGCAGGTCAGAGTTTCTATGGGGAAGATGACCTTTCCCCATCAATTGGCCAGAGTGATGCTTTTGGAACAACTATTCCGTTCATTCAAAATTCAAAAAAACGAAAGCTATCACAAATGATACGCTTTTTTTCTTGACAAGAGCGAAAAGCCTTGGCATAATCGCTTTAGCAATTTAGCGTGATAAAGTGGTAAAGCGGTTTTGCAATGAAAATTGTTCCACGCAGTGCCGTGCGATACAATGCATTGGATGCTTATCATCATCGATGAAAAGCTTATTAAACAGAAAGGTCGAGCCAATGGATAAATGGCAATACTATACACCGGATGGAATGAACGATCTGCTGCCTCAAACGATGGCAGAAAAACGTGTCCTGGAGGAAAAATTACGGACGCTCTTTGCCTCTATGTCCTATCAGGAAATATCCACTCCGGGTTTGGAATTTTACGACGTATACGCAGTGGGTTCTCTGGCTCCCCAAGAGGCTTTGTTCAAACTCTGTGATGAACAGGCCAGGGTACTGGCGCTTCGCTTCGACGGAACCGTGCCCACCTTGCGACTGGCGGCGACGAAGTTTTCCGATGAAGCCTTTCCTCTCAGACTATCCTATATTCAGAACATGTTTCGTTTCAATGAAGGTGGTGGAGGACGTCAAAGGGCGTTTACTCAGGCTGGTGTCGAATTATTAGGTTTGGACGGCCCGCGCGCTGACGCGGAAATTATCGCCCTGGCCATCATGGCTGCGAGGACTATCGGTTTGGATGACTTGCAGATTTCCATCGGTCAGGTGGCCTTCACTAAAGCTTTGTTTCTGGCGTGGCGGCTCAATGAAGAAGCGCAGCAGCAACTGTCCGAGCTTATAGACAGCAGAAATATGCTGGGCGTCGAGGCTTTGGCCAAGGAATTGGGCTTGCGTCAGGAGCAATATGGAATTCTGCTTGATTACTATGACCAGCCCCTTTCGGATGAAGAATTGACTCAATTGAGTGCACGAGATTTGCCTGCAGAAGCCAAACAGGAACTCGACATCCTGCTGCAAGTTCTGGAATATTTATCCAGCTGGGGCTTTGCGGAGTATCTGTCCGTTGACCTCAGCCTTTTGCAGAGCATGAATTATTATACCGGATTGACATTCAAAGGCTTCACGTATGACCTTGGTTTCGCGCTCTTGAGCGGTGGTCGCTATGATACCGCCGCCGCAGCTTTCGGTAAAAATTTTAAAGCAACAGGTTTTTCGATTGGGGTCGACATCGCGCAAATGGCACTGCGCAGGCAGGGAAAATACTATCAAAGCACACAACGTAAACTTCTGCTCGCTTCAGCTCAGGAGCAAAGCGCGGAGCTGTGGCGGAGAGCTCAGGCTTTGCGGCAGCAAGGTTTTGCCACTGAATTATGCCACCAGATCAACGATTCGAGATCGTTGCTCGAACTCGCCAGACAAAGAGCAGCATTCGGAACGGTGTTTGTCGATGAGTCGGGTGATGTGACGTACGAAACACTTGAAAAAGAGGAGGTGTTCAAGCCATGAAAACATTAACCATAGCCCTGGCCAAAGGACGCCTGGCCGAAGAGGCATGTGAACTTTTCGAGTCCTGTGGTCTTGATTGTGCGGTGGTGAAAAATCCGGGCAGAAAACTAATCCTGGAAGATGAATCGCAAGGCTTGCGCTTTATCCTCGCCAAGCCGTCCGACGTCCCCACATACGTTGAATATGGTGCCGCAGACATCGGCGTGGTGGGCAAAGATACCCTGCTCGAGGCGAAACGCAATCTTTACGAGGTAGCCGACCTTGGCTTCGGTGCTTGTCAATTGGCGATTTGCGGTCCTGAAGCCAATAAAGTGAACTGGCGTGACATCCCCCACAAGCGCATCGGAACTAAGTATCCTCACATCACGCGCAGCTATTTTCACGATGTCTGTCGTGAGTCTGTCGAAATCATTGAATTGCATGGTTCAGTTGAACTCGCTCCCTTGACCGGGCTGGCTGATATGATTGTAGACATCGTGGAGAGTGGCAGAACACTGGTTGAAAATGGGCTCTGCGTTTACGAAAGCATCATTCCCGTGTCCGCGAGGCTGATCGTCAATCGAGTCAGTATGAGCATGCAAGCCCCTCGTATAAAACCTCTGGTCGAAGCAGTACGCAAAGCTTTGGCCAAACAATAAGCATACAGGAAGCAGACAAATGGAAAATTACATCGAAATATACACGCATGGCCTGGAACAGGGCGGTGAATTGAACGAAAAACTCAGTAACCGGAACAAAATGGCCCTTCCGACCGTGGTGAGTGCTGTCGAAAATATTCTATCGGACGTGCGGACGGAAGGTGTGTCCGCAGTGCTTCGCTTCACTGAAAAGTTCGATCGAGTTACCTTGTGTGAAGCCAATCTGGAAGTCAGCGCCGCTGAAATCGCCACAGCTGAAGCTACGATTGCTCCTGAACTGCTCGAGGCTCTATCGCAAGCCGCGGGCAACATTTATAAATTTCATAAACTTCAATTAGAACAAGAACAAGACCTGCACTTTGAGGAGTCAAACGGCAAAAAGCTGTCCTTGCTGCGCAGGCCGCTCCAGCGGGTCGGTATCTATGTTCCGGGTGGAACGGCCGGAACGACGCCTTTACCTTCATCTGTGCTGATGAATGCGATTCCGGCCAAGGCGGCTGGGGTCAAAGAACTCATCATGTGTACGCCTCCGGGGCAGGATGGAAAAGTCAACGATACCATTTTGGTGGCGGCCAAACTGGCCGGTGTTGATCGCATCTTTAAAGCGGGTGGGGCGCAAGCCATTGCTGCAATGGCTTATGGAGCCGCCCCTATCCCTGCTGTGGACAAAATATGCGGTCCCGGAAATATTTACGTCAATACAGCGAAACGTCTGATTTTTGGTCAAGTCGACATCGATATGTTTGCCGGGCCTTCAGAAATTCTGCTGGTCGCAGACGGCGGGGCGAATCCGCAATTCGTGGCTCGTGATTTGTTGAGCCAGGCCGAACACGATCCCCTGGCGTCAGCCATACTTTTAACAGACAGCCGCGATTTAGCTGCAGCTGTGCAGTGTGAAATCGCTTACCTGGTGCCAAGATTCTCCAGGCGTGAGATCTTGGAAGCTTCACTACGTGATTACGGCGCGATCGTATTAGTCGAGACGCTGCAGGACGCAGTGAAACTCAGCAATAAAATCGCGCCCGAACATCTGGAGTTGTGTGTGTCTGACTCTGCAATCAATGAATTACTTGCACTTGTGGAAAATGCGGGCGCCGTTTTTCTTGGTTATTACAGCCCCGAACCTTTGGGCGATTATTGGGCCGGAGCCAATCATGTGCTGCCTACCTCAGGTTCAGCCCGCTTTTTTTCTCCGCTCAACACCGGTGATTTTATAAAAAAGATGTCGCTGATTCAGTATAATAAAGCAGCTTTGTTGGCAGATGGCGCACAAATCATTCGCCTGGCTGAATCCGAAAGTTTGGCTTGTCATGCAGAGGCAATTGCCATCCGCATGAATGAGGAGGAACAAGGGTGAGTTCGAAATTTTGGAATAAACAAATATCCTCAGCTAAAGCATATGTCCCCGGTGAGCAGCCGCGTGACAAACAGTACATAAAGCTCAACACCAATGAGCTGCCTTACCCTCCGTCGCCCGCTGTTCAAGCGGTTCTGAAGGATTTTGACAGCTCTGATCTGCGCCTATATCCCGATCCGAGCCAAAAAAAGCTGCGTACAGCGATTGCTGATTATTTCGGGCTCGATTCGTCCGAAATCTTTGTCGGCAACGGCTCTGATGAAATTTTAGCCTTTTGTTTTCAAGCCTTTTTTGAAGCGGCAGACACGAGCGAAACGGCTCAAGTATTGAGTACTGAACTGGGCTACTCCTTTTATCCGGTTTATGCAGACTTTTTTAAGGTCGCCCTGCACCTGCTGCCCCTAAACACAGATCTAACGGTAGATCCTGACGCATTCAAACGCCCGTCGCGGGCGGTGCTGCTGGCCAATCCCAATGCGCCTACCGGCCTGTTTTTGGACAATGACGCGATTCGCCGCCTCCTGGAACAAGATCTCAATCGTCTGGTCATCATCGACGAGGCTTATGTCGATTTTGCCCCCGAGTCCGCCGCCTCACTGGTGAACGAATTCGACAATTTACTTGTCGTGCAGACTTTTTCAAAGTCACGTGCCCTGGCCGGCTTGCGTTTGGGTTTTGCCCTGGGCAAAAGTCCGCTGATCCGTGGCCTGGAAATCGTCCGCGACAACATCAATTCCTACACCGTTGACCGTCTTTCGGAAAGTCTGGGCATAGCCGCAATCAGCGATGCGAAATATTTTTCGGACTGCTGTGCCGGTGTCGTACGGACGCGTGAGCGCGTCATTGCTGCGTTGAAAAATTTCGGCGCAGAGCTGACTGATTCACAGGCCAATTTTATCTGGGTCAAGCATCCTGACTTGGGCGGTGCTGAAGTATACCAAAAGTTAAAATCGCAAGGGATTTTGGTCCGCTATTTCAAGGACGAGCGAATGGCCGGTCGCGTGAGGGTTTCGATGGGTACGGACGCGGAAATGGATCAATTTTTGGACGCTTTTATGAGACTAAAAAACGCATAGAACGGTATAATAAAATTCAAGTATTCGAACGTGGAGGAAAAATGGACAGCCAAAGATATGCGACAGTCAGTCGCCACACCCAGGAAACACGCATAGAAGTGCAATTGCAGATTGATGGACAAGGTGTGCACGATGTGCAGACCGGGGAAGCATTTTTTGATCACATGTTAAATCAATTGTCCAAGCACAGTGGTATGGATTTAAAGGTGCGCTGTGAAGGCGACCTGGATATTGACTGTCACCACACCGTCGAAGACACGGGTATCGTCATCGGCCAGGCCTTCGCGAAAGCAATGCAGGACAAGCGGGGCATTCGACGCTACGGACAAGCCTCCGTGCCGATGGATGAAGCGCTGGCAGTGGTCAGCGTCGATCTTTCCGGCCGGCCTTTCCTGCATTTTGACGCTGCTTTCCCGGCAGAACAGTTAGGAACGTTTGAAACCGAGACCGTACAAGAGTTTATGAGAGCTTTTGCCCAGAATGCTCAAATCACGCTGCACATCACTGTGCCTTACGGAGAGAACACGCATCATAAAATCGAAGCGATGTTTAAGGCTCTGGCGGTGGCTCTGGCTTCAGCTGTCAGTGTCAATCCTCAACTTGCCGACCGCTTGCCCAGCACAAAGGGCATGCTATAAAATCAATGAATACAATATTAATTTCAACGAGAAAGAAGGACCAGCCATGCGCGTAGTAAGTGATACCTCTTTTATGCCGATTCCCAGAAAATCGAAGGGCAAGGTACGTGATATTTATGATTTAGGCGACCGATTACTTTTGCTTGTGACGGATCGGATTTCGGCTTTTGACGTCGTTTTTCCGGATCCGATTCCTGAAAAAGGGGCCGTGCTCAACAGTATGTCGGCCTTTTGGTTTGACAAACTAGAAGACATTTGCCCGAACCATGTGATCAGCATAGATGTTGCGGATTTTCCGGCGGAATTGCAGCCTTTTGCCAAATATTTGGAAGGTCGCACGATGTTGGTCAAAAAGGCGGAGATGCTCCCGGCAGAATGCATTGTGCGGGGATACCTGGAGGGATCGGCATTAAAAGAATATCGCAGCACAGGAAAAATCGCAGGGATAAAGATGCCTGAAGGGTTGCGCCAGGGCGACAAACTGCCGGAACCTATTTTTACTCCATCGACCAAAGCTGAAGAGGGTCATGACATCAACATCAGCTACGACGAGCTGGTAGACATGCTTGGCGCGGATGTGGCGGCTGAGCTGCGAGACAAGAGCCTGGCTCTATACAAGGCAGCTGCAGATTTTGCACTGGAAAAAGGAATCATCATCGCGGACACGAAATTTGAGTTCGGTTATATCGATGGTGTACTTTGCATCTGTGACGAACTGTTCACGCCTGATTCTTCACGTTTTTGGGACCTGGCCACTTATGAACCGGGTAAAGCCCAAATAAGTTTCGACAAACAGTATTTGCGCGAATATCTGGAGACTCTGGAGTGGGACAAAACACCGCCGGCACCAGAACTTCCTGCCTATATCATGGCTCAGACCGCAGCTAAATATAAAGAAGCTTACGAACGATTGACCGGTCATAAATTAAAATAGCAAAAATTTGTAGACAGGAAAGCGATGTAATGCAATTATTTCCAGCAATCGATTTATTGGACGGCCGTTGCGTAAGGCTTTTTCAAGGCAATTATGATGAACAAATCATATATTCCGAAGATCCTTTGGAACAGGCACGTCTTTTCGCTTCTGAAGGCGCTGAATATCTGCATGTGGTTGACCTCAACGCGGCCCGCAGCGGGGGAGAAGAAAATCTCGATATCATCAAGCGCATCTGCAGAGAAACAGCTCTTAAAGTTCAGACGGGAGGCGGGCTTCGCTCTGTAGAAGCCCTGGATGCCCGCTTCAGTGCGGGTGTGTGGCGTTGTGTCATCGGCACAGCAGCTATAAGCGATCCCCATTTCACAGCGGAAGCGCTGAAGATTTATGGAAATCGTATTGCTATCGGAGCAGACTGCAAGGGAGATAAAATCGCTGTGCATGGCTGGACTACTGTGACAGAGGTAAATCTCGATGCTTTCGCGCGTGATTTGCGTGAGGCAGGTTGCAGAACCTTGATCTACACTGACATCAGCCGTGATGGGGCGCTGAATGGACCCAATTTCGAGGTAGCCGAACATCTGGTACGGGAAAGTGGGATGCAAATCGTTTTGTCCGGAGGAGTAGCGCAAAACAGTGATATTGTCGCGGCGGAACACAAAGGCATGACTGCGGTCATCACGGGTAAAGCGTTGTATGAAGGAAGGGTGGACCTCAAGAAGTGTCTGAATTATCTGAAAAGAATTCAAGCGAAGTGAGTAAACTGCATGCTTGCGCGCTCACTTTCCGCGACCGCTTCCGTGAAAATGACGCGCCGAATATTTGGAAAAAATTAAAAAAAGACCAATATGGTTTGGTAGTTGCCATCGTAGTCGACGCGCACAGTAAAGAAGTGTTGATGCAGGCTTTCCAGGATGAAGCAGCATTTACCCTCAGTCTAGCCTCAGGCTTGATGCATTACCATAGCCGTTCCCGAGATTCTCTTTGGCTGAAGGGGGAGACATCGGGGCATTATCAACACATCTGTGCCTTGCAAGTCGACTGTGACGGTGACAGCCTCCTTTACTCCGTTGAGCAGGAGGGTGTGGCATGCCATACCGGTGCGTACAGCTGTTTTTACCGCGATATCAGCGAATTGTGATATAAATAAACTATAACTATAAGTAAGGAGTCACTATATGAGCCAAATAGGTGCAATCATGGACGAACTGTACGAAGTCGCTTGCGATCGCAAACAAAATCCCA
>CAYNZF010000083.1:1270-7864 GCA_964401615.1 uncultured Oscillospiraceae bacterium | reverse complement strand
CAAGCTGACCGTGAGGGTTCGATTCCCTTCACCCGCTCCACAATTTATGGGTCCCCTGTTTTCCCCTCTATAAATGCTTCCCTTTCCGCTGTAGCATACGCGGGAAGGGCATTTTATTACAAAGGAAATTTGTCAAAAAGAAAGCTGCACCATGTATGAATCCGCACCCCCTCTCGTCCATCCTCTCAACGTAAGCCTGGTATCGCTCAATTCACAGTATGTGCACTCCTCTCTGGCGGTGTGGTATCTCCATGCTGCGCTTGCCCAATTTGCTCAGACACCGCACTGCTGTACCGTGGTCGAAGGCACCATCAATGAGCGGGAAGACGCGGTTTTAGAGCGGATTTTGGCCGGCCGGCCCGATCTGCTGGGCTTTTCGTGCTACATCTGGAACATCAAGCGGGTTTACGCTCTGCTGACGCGGGTGAAAGCGGCCCTTCCGGAATGCCGCATTGTCTTGGGAGGCCCTGAAGTCAGCTACAACGCCGCTGAGCTGCTGCTAAAATATCCGGAAGTAGACTATATCATCGCGGGCGAGGGCGAAAAGCCCCTTGTGCTGCTGCTCGACACGCTGGGTGGTCGGGGTGCGCCGGCTGAAGTGCCGGGGCTCTGCTTTCGCGACAAGGCAGGGCTGCATCTGGCCGAGGCTTTTGCACACGAAAAGATCGCAGTTTCACCCTTTGGTCCGGACTATTTTTCCGCCTTGCAGGGGCGCATCGCCTATATAGAGACCAGCCGGGGCTGCCCGTACAGCTGCGCGTTTTGCCTCTCCGGACGCGGTGAAAAGGTGCGCGAAGTGCCACTGGAGCGTGCTTTTGCCGAAATTCTGGAGCTGGCTCGCTCAGGGACCCAAACGATCAAATTCGTGGATCGCACCTTCAACGCCAAGCGGCTGCGCTCCAAACAGATCCTGCGTTTTCTTTGCGAGCATTATGATGTGGATATCCCGCGCGGCCTTGTATTTCATTTTGAAATCGCCGGTGACCTGCTGGATGACGAAACGCTGAGCATCGTGGCCCAGGCTCCGCCCGGCCTCTTTCAATTTGAGATTGGACTGCAGTCCATGCATGAAGAGACGCTCCACAGTGTCAGGCGTAAAACGGATATGAACGTGCTGCGCGCCCGCGTTGAGCAGCTGATTGCCTGTGGCAAAGCGCATGTGCACCTGGACCTTATCGCCGGACTGCCGCACGAAAACCTGCCGCTTTTCGCCCAGAGCTTTGATGAGGCCTACGCGCTGAAAGCACAGGCCTTGCAGTTGGGTTTTCTAAAACTGATCCATGGCAGTGCGATGCGCACGGAAGCTGAGCTTTACCCCTGCCGCTTTGATCCGCAGCCGCCGTACGAAGTGAGGGAAACCCCCTGGCTGAGCGCCGCTGAACTCCGCGACTTGCATCAGGTGGAACGCGCCGTGGACAAGCTGCACAACAGCGGGCGTTTTGCCGGCACTCTCGAATACCTCACACAGCGCTGCGGCCAAAGTCCCATCGCGCTTTTTCAGCGCCTGGGCCAAGTCCTGGTCGATACTGAAGCCAGGCTTAATAAAACCCTCTCTTTGGAAGAGCTGACCGACCTGATCTTCACATCACTCTGTGCCTGGCTGCCTGAGCAGGGCCCGAAGCTGCGCGACTTGCTGCTTATCGACCGTCTGGCTTCGACCGCGACCAACTTTTTGCCACTTTCATTACGCATCAAAGAAGCGCACTTTATTGAAATCAAACGTGCTCTGGCGCAGAAATACCCTCGTCCGGAAGGCACGACCCGCGCAGTGGCCTTGCTCTACCCCGCAGAAGGTAAGCAAGTGGTTTTTTGTGATTATAAAGAAAAAGACCCGGTCACCGGCCTTTTTCCGCTGCAGTCCCTGCCCTTGTCTGAATTGGGTTTTGTGTAAAGTCCGTTACATCGAAATGATCGTAAAACCCTCTTCGGCAAAAGGACGCATTCCGGCATGACCATTCATGTCAGACAACAAAGGCAGTCCCAGTTTTTCGTTCTCTTCCAGAACGCCCAATTGAGCCGAGCAGGCCCTGCACACCCCTGCAATCAGGCCCGATTCGAGTGCTTTAAGATAAAGCTTATTGCCCTGGCCGGCGAGCTGCGGCGGCAAAGTCACCGACTCCCCTTCGAAAACAATGCGCACCTCGTGGCCGGCTGCGTTCAAATCGACTGCATTCATCAGCACATGTAAAAAACACATCATTTGTCCGCGCATCGCGTAAAATAAATACTTGTTCATTGATCATCGCCTCGCTTTTCATTTCTATATATTTTAACAATCCTTTGCTTCTTATGTCGAAGTAATTTGTACCAGATCAAGCGAGTCGGGGGAAAGCGGCGCAACCAGCGCACAGGCCAGGATCTTCCTCCCAGCGTGATGAAATCTTGACCGCGGGGTCTGAACCAGGCCGCGACGTTCAAACGATGGTTGAAGCCACTCAAACCATTTTTCATCCCACGCCAAATATCACTCAAGAATGCTTTGAAAGCGAGTTCATCCGCCTGACGCCGAATTTTGCGACCGAAAAGCAGAATAGCCAAGGTGCGAAGACCAAAAGAAGCCATTAAAGTGACATGAAAAGGCATCAGCACCTGACCGTTCAAGAAAGGGATCGCTGCGGTTCGCAGAGGCTCGGCCAATTTTTCCATCATTTGGCCACCGATCAGCATACCCGGCACAGTGCCCAGTAAGGCTTGAAAAATCGTCCGGGCCACCAGATAGCTGGGCCGCTTCTCATTAGGTGCTAAGAAAATGCTCATGCTCAGCAGATTCATATCTGTGGACACAAAGAAAATCCCCGTAAAAATGTTGGCGACGATAATCAGCCAGGACCAGGCGGGTGTGATAAAAATCCAGAACAGCGGGATGCAAGAGGCCACACTCGACGTGAGCAGCAGCGTGTTTCGGTAGCCGTAATAGTCCGCGGAGCGCCCCATGCGGCGTACAAAGAGCACCGTCCCCAGGCCGGTGACCGTCGTTGTCAAGACCATCTGCACGCCCAGAGGAATCTGCAGATAAGCATCCATGTGTACATTGAAAAAAGGCTGCGGGATGCCCACGGCGAAGTACCACACACTCACAAAACCGAGCAAACTGCGGTAATTTTTGTCGCGCAGCGGCTGTGTGACTTCTTTAAAACTTGTTTTGACACGTGCTGCAGGCTGAGGCGCGGCACCCTCTGTCCGGGCCAGAGGATTACTGACTTTGGAAAAAATGGCAATATCCGCGATTCCAAAAATACCCGCCAGGATAAAATAAAAGCCAAATCTCCAACTCACCTGGGCCAGGGGCGCGGTGATGAAAATTAAAATTACAGAAAATATAAGGGAGCTCATCGTGAATATCAGTTGACGCGTGCTTAGATAGCGGCCTCGGCACTCATAGGGTATGGTCAGCCCCAGCCATGAATTCACACATATATCAAAGGTCCAGACGCCAAGAGAGCTTAACGTCACGATAGCTATGACGATTGCCTTGCCCCTGCTGATTTCTATCAGGCCTTGGCTTCCTAAAAAAGCCAAAACGGCCATCAATACAAAAGCCAGGCGCACCAGCAGTCCGCTCGTCAAAGCGATGGCTCTGAGATGCGGTGTTTTGCGCAGCAGCAGCGATATCGGGATTTGAACGATGACCGCGACTTGCGGGATGGCCATCAGCACACTGAGCAGACCGTTGCTCATCTGGAGCTCATTCTTGTAAAACGCCGTAAGGATGGGGCTGGCGCTTGGAAAGCCGGTAATTACGGTGAAAAGGATGCCGACACTGGCTGCGATCGTGATGTATGACAAATCACGGCGCGTTTGTTCCGGCATGAGAATACCGTAGGCTCCGACCAGCTCATCGGCGGCCACGGCCTGTCTCTTAGCAAAATATTTAAATGGATTTGAAATTTTTCTTAACACGATTTTGCCTTTAACCCATGGGTTTAATTATCTTCGAGCTTTCTCCTGAACCCTTAAACGATTCACATAGTAGCACAGAACGTAAGCCTGAATGTCGCTGCCGTGAAGTCGATGCGGAAATTTCCCGAATTCATTTTTTTGCGTCCATTTTGCCCTATTAAAAACGTTACGTATTTATTACAAGATAGCCATTTGTGGCTATTCAGTATACCGCAGAAGCATTGTAGAATTCAGTTAGGTATAACTAACTGAAGTTGCACCTGTGACTACTGTCAAGAGGCAAAAGTCCAAAATCCCACAGGAGGTTTGATATGAAACAGACGAAAAAACGGCTAAAGCTGATGAGCGCATGTCTTGTCATATCGATGATCCTCACGCAAACAGTCTTTGTAATGGCTGAAGAGCTCCCAGTTGAATCATCGATGACAACGCAAACCGAGCAATCGGGTGAAACTCTTCCGGAAACGACTACTGTTCCGGAAACCGCTGCGACGACAGTGGAAGAAACCACAGCCACCACGGTGGAGGAAACCGTTGCCACGACAGCGGAGGAAACGACAGCCACAACGGTGGAGGAAACCGCTGCCACGAGCGTTGCGGTAGAAACGACAGCCACAACGGTGGAGGAAACCGCTGCCACGAGCGTTGCGGAAGAAACCACAGCCACCACGGTATTAGAAACAAGAGCTGCTGAAGAAAGCGCCGTTGAAAAGACAGCGAACTTTATCGAAACAGCCGGTCAATACGTAAAGTCTGATGAGACTTTACTTGTTGAATTGATTGTATCTGAGAACGTCAACGTCAAACCTGCTTATTTGTGGGTTGGCGGAGATCGCACATTTGTAGCCGTTAAATCAAACTTTCAAATTGACAAATTTACGTTTAATGGGATTGAAGCATTGAACGATCCGGACCTGCTGCCACTGCAGGCTGAGGCTTATGCTGATGCTGTGCCGGTCTTCGTTGACGGCTTTGAGCTGGATTTAGGCGGAATGGCTGATCCGGCCCATTGGACCATATTTAATTTCTCAAGCGATGCACTTGCGTTGGCCGATAAAGACGTACCTTTTGCCATTGAAGCGAGTGATCCAGCCAACAATATAAAAGGCAGGTTAAGTGTGCCTTCAACAGCTCCTGCTCCTTTGGACGCAGCTCCTCTACTGAAAGCAGCAGCCCTGCCCGGTGTCGGAGTAATGGCCATTCCGACGGGTACGCAAACGTATACCCCTGATGAAGGCACATTGGCTCTGGAAGTTGTCCTGGTGGGCGTTTCTATCAATGACCACAGCCGCCCGTTCAGATTATGGGTTCAAGGCGGAAAGATTTTAGTCGCCGTAAAATCAACTCATCGTCTCAATTACATGACGATTGAAGGAACCGAGAATCTTCAGATGGTTGAACATCCTTCTTTCAAGGTTGTGGGCAGTCTGGCCGGAATTATCATCAACATTGGTGATGAATTGGGCTTGGATCCGCGTGATGGACTGCAGGGAAATATCGACGACGCTCATTGGACAATATTCTCTTTTCCGTTGAGTATTTTGGATGCCACCGGATATTATGAATTTTTTATCAAAGGCATTGGTGGTGGACATGACGTGGGCGGAGAGTTCATGGTCATAATTCCCACCGCAGTAGCCAACCTGACCAAGACCTGGGTCGACGGCCCTATGACTCCGGTTGACGTTCAACTTTACAACAGAGTATTGGAAAGCCATGACCCCGATATCTACAGTGTTTGGACAGAATATGGAGTTCCTGTCACCTTAACTGCTGTTGGCGGAACGGCCAGCTATACCTGGCCAAGTCTACCTGTGACGGATAATATTGGGCGACTATATGAATACGACATATCAGAAGCCGATCCCGGACAAGGCTACACGGTCGATACGGACTTTTTGTACTCCTACGATCCGGCTACAAAAACGCATAGCTACACCTTCACCCTGGAAAATACTTATAATGCAACGCCAGATGACGCAATTATTCAAGGCCAGAAAGAGCTCACGGGCAGCATTTTGAGCGACGGTCAATTTTCTTTCAGACTCTACGCCTCAAACGCCGCAGGGGACGTCGCCTCGGATGCTGTACCTCTGGATGAAACCACCAATCAGAGCGGCATCTTCAGTTTCACAATTACGTACAACCTTGGTGATGAAGGAACTTACTACTATGTTGTCAGAGAAGTTGCCGGCAGTGCCGGAGGCTTTACCTACGACACGAGTGACTTCCTGTATCGCGTAGACGTTTCAGACAACGACTCCGGCGCAATGGAGGCTGTTGTGACCTCGCCTGAAGACAGCACCTTCAACAACAGCTACGAAGCCACCGGCAACTTCACCCCGTCCGTCACGAAAGCCCTGAGCGGCAGGACCCTGGCAGACGGCGAGTTCACCTTTGACCTGATGGAAGGCGCGGTGCTTATCGAATCCGTGAGCAATCTAGGCACAAGCATCCCGTTCGCGGCCATCAACTACACTTTGGCGGATGTCGGCGAGCACACCTACACCATTTCGGAACAGGCAAGCGGCCTGGGCGGTGTCACCGATGACACACTGGAAGTCACCTATATCGTGACGGTCAGTGACAACGGCGACGGGACCCTGGATGTCGCTTATGACACACCTGAAGATACGGTATTCAACAACAGCTACGAAGCCACCGGCAACTTCACCCCGTCCGTCACGAAAGCCC
>CAYNZF010000083.1:0-1170 GCA_964401615.1 uncultured Oscillospiraceae bacterium | reverse complement strand
ATGACACACTGGAAGTCACCTATATCGTGACGGTCAGTGACAACGGCGACGGGACTTTGGATGTCGCTTATGACACACCCGAAGATACGATCTTCAACAACCACTACGAAGCAGAAGACACGACTGCAGCCATCAGCCTCAGTAAAATGCTGACAGGCCGAGACCTGAAAGAGGGCGAGTTCAGCTTCGAGCTCTACAACGCAGATTCAGAAGGCGTTCTGGGAACTTTAGTAGAAACCGTCATGAACGTCGGGACAGCGGTCGACTTCAGCCCGATCACCTACACAGACGACGACCTTACGGTCGCAGACAACAGCAAGACGTACTATTACATCGTCAAAGAGACTTTGTACACGACCTTGGGCGGCATCACTTACGACGGTGATGAGAAGAAAATCAATGTCGTAGTCACCGATAACGGTTTAGGCCAGATGGAAGCGACGGTCAACTATCCGGATGATACGACTTTCAACAACGAGTACGACATCCAGGACAAGAACATCATCCTGACCGGAACGAAGATGTTCACCGGAATCAAGGAACTGACGGACGGACTCTTCAGCTTCGAAGTCCTGGAAGGCACGACCGTCGTGGCGACCGGACTCAACAAAGCAGACGGCAGCATCGACTTCACACCGATTACCTACAAGACCGCGAACATTGGGACGCACACCTACCTGATTCGAGAAGTACCGGGTACCGGAGGCGGTATTGGCTACGACACCATGGAATACACCGTCACGGTCGTCGTCGCTGACAACGGAGACGGCACTTTGAAGATCGACATCAGCTACCCCGAAACGGGCGCGGTTTTCACCAACACTTACACAACCGAAGACACCAGCCTGGTCCTCGAAGCGACCAAGACCCTCACCGGTGACAAACTGCTGGAGGATCAGGAATTCAGCTTCGAAGTATATGAAGGAACCACCCTTGTGACAACGGGTAAAAACGCTGCGGACGGCAAGATCAGTTTTGCTCCCATCGTCTTCTCCGAAAGCCACATCGGTGTTCACAACTACACAGTCAAAGAAGTCAACACAGGCCTTGAAGGGGTGACCTTCGATGCCCACGAGTTCGCGGTAGAGGTCACGGTGGTGGACAACGGCGACGGTACTTTGACGGCAACGGCCAAGTATCCTGAAGGCGGCATCCATTTCACGAATAACT
>CAYNZF010000082.1:0-7889 GCA_964401615.1 uncultured Oscillospiraceae bacterium | reverse complement strand
ACTATGGCAACTGATTTGGATACGGACAGTAATTTGGAAATTGCATCTGACAGAGAAAAGCCCAGGGCAAAATGGACCTCCAGCCGCTCCAACTGGCATGTGAGACGGGCCTTGCCTGAACAGGCCGAGGCGATTTGTGACCTGGTGCACGACGGTATGCGCCTCTACGCAGAGCAGTCAGGTTTGAATTCGGACATGGCCGCCCAACAATTGACCGCTATGAGTGAGGATCCTGAGACGGTTTTGCGTGACATCATGAATGAAACAGTTTTGGTCGGAATCAGCGACAAGCAGGTCGTCGCGACTTTGAGACTGAAAAAATTGCCGGCCTTTCTTGCCGACGAAATTCGCGAAGCAGGGCAATTGGAAGCTGAAGAGCAGGAACTCAGTCTTGATGCTTCCCCGGACACTGCGGTGACGCAGCTGCCTTCTTACAAACCTGAAGACTATTTCCTCTTGTCGCGTTTTTCGGTACATGTGGATTTCCGGGCGAACGGCCTGGGAGCGGCCATGATGCGCAGCGCCTTGCGTTTGGCGGCAATCGAAGGGAAGAAAGGAATCTTCCTTTATTCAGCTGCGGAAAACCGTTCCTTGCTGAATTTTTATCGTGCTTTTGGTTTTGAAGTGCAAAGCGTTTCCGGCCGGCGTGGTTACGCCAGAGCCTTGCTCTTCGCGACAACGCCTGATCCGGACAGCGAAATCAGCTGAGTGCAAGCCGCTGCACCTCAGGCAAAGCGACCCACAGTCAGCGGTGATTTTTCCGCTTCTTGATTTGAACGAAGGCTGCGGTTCTATCGCTTGCCCATCAAGGTCAGCATGACTGCTTTTTGAGCGTGTAAACGATTCTCAGCCTCGTCAAAAATGCGGCTTTGAGGTCCTTCCATGACTTCGTCCGTGACTTCAAAACCGCGATAAGCGGGCAAGCAATGCAGGAAAATGGCATCGGGTCTGGCCAAAGCCATCAACTCCTGATCGACCGTGAAGCCGGCGAACTGCTGGACGCGCTGTGCCTTTTCGCTCTCCATGCCCATGCTCACCCAGGTGTCGGTGTAGACGACATCCGCATCCGCGACGGCGGCTTTGGGATCACGTGTCAAACTGAACGTGGAGCCTGACAGGGCGGCGGATCGTTTGGCGTTGTTGATGCATTGCGTATCAGGCAGAAAGTCCTCCGGTGTCGCGATCGCGATGTCCATACCGACTTTGGTGCAGCCGTGCATCAGTGAATTGGCCATGTTGTTTCCATCCCCGATGTAAGCGAGCTTCAGCCCCTTCAAACGGCCCTTTTCTTCACGGATCGTCTGTAGATCCGCGAGTACCTGACAAGGATGCAGCAGGTCGGTCAAGGCGTTGATGACCGGAATGGAACTCTGAGCGGCCAGCTCAACGACATCACTGTGATTGAAGGTCCGTATCATGATCCCATCAAGGTAGCGCGACAAGACTCTGGCCGTGTCAGCAATGCTTTCGCCACGTCCCAGCTGAATATCCTGTGAAGAGAGAAAGAGCGCATGGCCGCCAAGCTGATACATGCCGACCTCGAAAGAAACGCGGGTGCGCGTGGAAGATTTCGAAAAAATCATGCCCAGGGTCTTCCCGGCCAGCAGGGGATGAGCTATACCGGCTTTGTTTTCCGTTTTTAAGCGATCCGCCAGATCCAGCAGCGCAATCAACGCGTCTTGACTTAAATCATGCAAACTTATCAAATCATTCATGTAAACAATCCTCCAGAACCTTAATAAAGGCGTCGATCTCGTCCTCGTCGATGGTCAAAGGGGGCAAAAGCCTCAAGGTATGGGGTGCGATGGCATTGACCAGGACACCCCCGGCCTGCAGAGCGGACTTCAACGCGAGGGCGTCAAATTTTTCACTTTCCAGAGCCAGCATCAAGCCAAAACCGCGAATCTCCAGGTTGATCTGCACACGGTCGGCCATCGCTTCGGCAGCCGAGCGGAAGTAATCACCCAGGCGTTCGGCCTGCTCAACGAGTGACAGGCGCTCCATTTCATCCAGGACAGCCAGAGCCGCGCGCGTAGCTAAAGGATTGCCGCCGAAGGTCGTGCCGTGATCACCCGGGGCGAAAGCGGCCGCGACTTCAGCAGTGGCCAGACAAACACCGATGGGTACGCCGCCCGCCAGACCTTTGGCCAGAGTCAGCAGGTCGGGTTTCACATCGTAAAGCTGCGAAGCGGTAAAGCTGCCGCAACGCCCCATCCCGCTTTGAATTTCATCGATCAGCAGCAGCGTGCCATTTTTCTTGCAAAGCGCGGCCGCGGCCTGGACATACTCATAATCAAGCGGATGGATACCGCTTTCACCTTGTATCAATTCCAGGATCAGGGCACCGACGTCCTCGTTCAGGCCAGCTTTCAGCGCGTTCAGATCGTTGAAAGGAATATAGGAAAAACCTTCAGGAAGAGGGGCATAAGCCTTATTGTATTTGGGCTGCCCGGTGGCGGTGATCGTCGCCAGGGTTCGTCCGTGGAAAGAGTTTTCGATGCTGAGGATGCCTTTGCGCGGCTTACCTTGCTTGTAAAAATAAGCTCTCACCAATTTAATGGCCGCTTCATTCGCCTCCGCGCCTGAATTTCCAAAAAACACTTTCTCCATGCCGCTGAGCCTGCAAAGCCTTTCCGCCAAGCGGGTCTGAGGTTCGTTGAAATACAGGTTCGAGCAGTGTATGAGCCGGGCGGCCTGGTCTGAAATGGCTTTTACCAGGGCCGGATTATTGTGCCCCAGGACACTGACGGCGATACCACCCAACATGTCCAGGTATTTGTTACCGTCGGTGTCGTAGACATAAACGCCTTCCCCGTGATCCAGCACGATATCCGCTCTGGCACCAAAGGTGTTCATGTAATATTTTTTGTCTAAATCGATAATGGCTTGTGTACTTGCGTTATGCATCTGTTTACCTCACTTATCGCTCTGCCTCAGCGGACTGAAAAATCACAATTTTTCTCCGGGATGATAAGGTCGTCGGTACTTGGACAACATCGTTCCGATACCTTTGTGTGTAAAGATTTCCAGGAGCAGGCAATGGGGGATGCGGCCGTCGATGATATGGGCCCTGTTGACCCCTCGCTCCAGGACATCCAGACACGACTGGACTTTCGGTATCATACCGCCGGAGATTTCGCCCGACTCGATCATAGGGATGACTTCCGCCTTGGTCAGCACATGTAAAATTTCCTCTGTACCGTCCGGCAAAACCCGCTTCACTCCACTGACATCCGTCAAGGTGATCAGCTTTTCAGCGCCCAGGGCTGCTGCGACTTCCGACGCGACGGTATCGGCATTGATATTGTAGCTTTGGCCTTGACTGTCAATGCCGATCGGTGCAATGACGGGAATGTAGTCAGCCTGATTCAAAGTTAAGAGCAATTTGGTGTTGACGTGTGTGATTTCACCTACAAAACCATAGTCGATCGGCGTTCCGTCCTTCATGCGCTTGATGGGTTTACACTCCAGAAGTCCGCCGTCAATCCCGCTCAAACCGATCGCTTTGGCTCCCTGCTTCTGGAGTCTGGCCACGATATCCTTGTTCGTTCGGCCCACCAGCACCATTTGGGCGACGTCCATGGTGTCTTGCTTAGTCACCCTCAGCCCGTCAATAAATTCAGATTCGATTTCAAGGCGATCAAGCATTTTATTAATATCCGGACCGCCGCCGTGAACCAGAATCGGATTGATGCCGATGAATTTCAACAAGGTGACATCCGCCATGACAGAGCTTTTCAAGCTTTCATCCAGCATCGCGTTGCCACCGTATTTTATGACCACGGTTTTACCGGCCAGGCTTTGGATGTAGGGCAGCGCTTCAATCAGAATTTGAGCTTTGACGTGTTCATCGAGTTGTGAAGTGTCGACGAATTCCACCACAGGGCGTTTGTTGTTTTCTTTAGACATAAACGGTCCTTTCTGTCATCGATTAAAGGGCAAAAACAAGCCCGGCCAGGCCATCGGTCTCAGGATAGCCGGCTAAAATATTGAGCGTTTGAACCGCCTGTGTCGCAGCACCTTTACCCAGATTGTCCTGAGCTGCGAAAACCTTGATCAGCCCTGAATCCGAATCGAATATCGGGCAGATATCGATATAATTGCTGCCGCGGACATGCGAGATTCGAGGTAAAACGGCGGGATTCAAAATGCGGACAAAACCTTCGAACTTATAATAGGACTCGTAGAGCGCGTTCAGGTTTTCGTTGTTGTAGCTGAGCGACTTGCCGTTGAGGGTGAAATTTTTTCCCAGGGGGCGGGCATAGGCGGTCGCCATCATCCCGCGTTTGAAAGGGGCCAGATGTGGCGTAAAAGCAAGTTTCACTGAGGTTCCGGCAATTTTATTCAATTCCTGAACGATTTCGGGTTGATGACGGTGGCCGACAACCCCGTATGCCTGAAACTCTTCGTCCAGCTCACAGAAACTATAATCGACCGAGGCTTTTCGGCCGGCGCCGCTCACCCCGGAAACCGCATCTACGATGAGTGCCTGAGTGTCCACCAATTCCGCTTTCAACAGTGGCGCGAGGGCCAATATTGAACAGGTCGGATAACAACCCGGGTTGGAGATAAGTTTCGCGTTACGCAGCTGCTCCCGGTAGAGCTCGGGCAAGCCGTATACTGCAGTCTTTAAGAGCTTAGGCGCAGGATGTTTTATACCATAGGCTTTTTCATATACTTTCACCTGGTCAAAACGAAAATCGCCGCTGTGATCCAGAACTTTAATACCACGCTCCAAAATCCGGGGCACATACTCGGCAGCGACGCCGTGCGGCAGAGCGGTGATAACCAGATCGCAAGAAGCCGCCATTTTGTCAATATCTACGGCAGCCAGCTGCATGTCGCAAATTCCTTTAAAAACGGGATAAATATCCGAAAACAGTTTTCCTGTGTAGGTCTGAGAACTCAGGTAGCTGATACGGAAGCCCGGGTGCATCAAGAGAACACGTACGAGTTCCACACCTACGTAACCCGTTGCGCCGACGATACCAACCCGCAGTTTGTGATTCATTTTATGCCTCCGCTCGTAACCCATGACGGGTCATCGTTTCTTATCTTATCTATTTTATATTAAAGGTCTGCTTCGATTATGGGCAATAGTATAAATGAAAAAAAGGAGCATTTGTGAAATGTACCAAACTTTTGTTAACAATTTTGGCTTCTGCGTAAATTAAATAAAAAGAGCTTAAGTTTGTTGAACGGTTTTAAGTGTTTTAACGATGCTTTTTGAATAAGTATGACAGTGTAGGTTTTTGTTCACAAATCTCCCTGAAACTTTTGTGTACTTTGGCTTATAGGCAGTTCTGGGGGGGCAATGCTATATTCAACAAGTGGAAGTCAGAACAGCTGTTTTTAGCGTATCGGCTGGACAGGGTGTTTGGAGAAAGTCACTGGAAGCTCGGAGGATACTATGGCTAACGTAATTTTGGAACATGTTTACAAGAGATATGAGGGTGGGGTCGTCGCGGTCAGCGACTTTAATTTACACATAGAAGACAGAGAATTCATCATTTTAGTCGGACCATCCGGCTGCGGAAAATCCACGACCTTGCGTATGGTCGCCGGCCTGGAAGATATCTCCGAAGGCATCATCAAGATCGACGATGAAGTCGTGAACGACAAGCAGCCTAAAGACCGCGACATTGCCATGGTTTTTCAGAATTACGCCCTATATCCGCATATGTCTGTTTTTGAGAATATGGCTTTCGGTCTGAAGTTAAGAAAAATTCCCAAAGATGAAATCAAACGCCGTGTGACCGAAGCTGCGAAAATCCTTGAAATCGAGCAGTATCTGGATCGGAAACCCAAAGCTTTGTCCGGCGGTCAACGCCAGCGTGTCGCGCTTGGCCGCGCCATCGTACGTGACCCCAAAGTCTTTTTGATGGATGAACCCCTCTCGAATCTGGATGCCAAACTGCGTGTGCAGATGCGCGTGGAAATCACGCGGCTTCATCACAGATTAAATACCACCATCATCTACGTGACCCACGATCAGACTGAAGCGATGACCATGGGGACGCGTATCGTTGTCATGAAAGATGGCTTTATTCAGCAAGTTGCCAGCCCTTCCGAGTTGTATCAGCATCCGGTCAATGTCTTCGTCGCCGGTTTCATCGGTATGCCTCCCATGAACTTTATCAATGGTAAAGTGGTCAATACCGCTAAAGGGGTCGGCGTCAAGTTTGGCTCAATCGAGCTGACACTGAATCAAGCCAAATACAATGTGCCTGCTGTGACCGCGTACGTCGACAAAGAGGTTGTCATCGGCATCAGACCTGAGGCCATGGATGATAATCGTGAACTTGTGGCAGAAAACCCGGATACAAAATTCAAGGCGAACGTGGATGTCGTTGAAATGCTTGGGGCCGAAACCTATCTCTACCTCGCTGCGGAAGGTCTTAATCTCACCGCCAGAGTCGAACCGACGGTCAGTACGTCCAAAGTGGGCCAGGAAATCGAAGTGATGGTCGATCCTCTGCGCGTCGCGCTTTTTGACAAGGAGACCGAAGCCGCCATTCTCACCTGAGTTTTCGTTTGTCGGTATGCACAGCATCCGACGGCTTATATCGACAGTTTAAAGCTGTTTTTTTGCCGCTGTCAGGGCAAAAGAGCAGCTTTTTTATCGACCGGGGAGCCTTGTTCGTCCTTCGCTTGCAAGCTGTCCCGCAAAACGTTAAAATTATCATAAAATTCGCCGCTCTTGATAGATTTCTAGTGCAAACTGACGTTTTCGAGCAGAAAGGTCCACTTAAATGGAAGAGATAAAACAAATACTCAAGACAGCTGAAGAATTTTTAGATCGTGTCGCTTCGGTCATCGACCGTGAAGGTCGCATCGTAGCCAGCACCGATGCCGCGCTGGAGGGCTCAAGCGATAATGCTGCACTTGCTTTTTTCGCCACGGATCAAGCCCAGGGTGTTGCGGACAGCAGAAGTTATAAACGCTTGAATCTGGTCAGCGGTGAAGATTATGTCTGCGCCATGGACGGCACGGATCATGTTTCATCGACCTACCTGGACCTTCTGAGTTCCTGGATGGGCGCGGCGCTGCAAGACGGTAAGAATGAAGCCGAACGCGAAGTTTTGCTTAAAAATATCCTGCTGGAAAATGAACTGCCGGGCGACATACCCCTCAAAGCGCGTGAATACCGCATACCCTACGCCGCGCTGCGTGTGGCTTATCTGATCAAGATCGTCGATGGCGACACGCTGGAGTGCATGCAGATCCTCCAGAATCTTTTTCCCAATCGAAAAGCGGATTTTCTTTTGCCCATGGATGAGGACAGCATCATCTTGCTGAAAGAAATCGGCCGCGACGAAAAAGACAATGTCGAAGAATTGGCTTTGCAGATTCTCGAAACGATTAATACGGAGTCCATGTCCAAGGTGAAAATCGGTATTGGAATGCCGGTCGAAATCCTTAAGGACTGCGCGAAATCCTACCGTGAAGCCTCGCTTTCACTCACGGTCGGCAGCATTTTCGAAAGTGACAGCTACTTGATGCGCTACGATAAGTTGGGTTTGGGACGCTTGATTTATCAATTACCGCCCACGCTTTGCCAAATGTTTCTCGTGGAAGTTTTTCCGGAAGGCAGTTACGACGAGCTTGATTCTGAAACTCTGCGCACCATTCAAAAGTTCTTTGAGAATAATCTGAACGGCAGTGAAACCTCCAGACAGCTCTTTGTGCATCGCAATACCCTGGTGTATCGCCTGGATAAAGTCCAAAAAATCACGGGTCTCGATTTACGGAATTTCGACGACGCGGTGCTCTTTAAGCTGGCATCGATGGTGAGAAAGTACCTTGAAAAACAAAATACTCCACAAAGCAGTCAGAAGACGACAGCCAAGTGGTGGAAGAATTAGCACGGCTCGAAGGCTCGACATGGC
>CAYNZF010000081.1:4302-8223 GCA_964401615.1 uncultured Oscillospiraceae bacterium | reverse complement strand
CAGCGTGGCTAAGCCTCCGATAATCAGCCAGAAACGGATATCCGGCAGCCAATATGAGCCGCTGATCTGTTGAAAAAGCTTGATGAAGTAGGCGATGAAGTTTTGCCAGCGCCCGGCCGGTCCTGCGTCCATGCCAAAGGTCGTTCCGTATCGGGCATAATTGCTCAAAAAATCCGGTGTCATGGCTAAACTGATAAGAATCAGCACAATCGCGCACAGGGACAAAATGCCGACATACTGCATGAATCGGATATGAGGAAGCTGCTTGGCCATCACATCCTTGAGCAGAACGAGCCCGACCATCACCGCTACAATAAAGGCATTGGGATGAAGGGTCGCGGACAGCCCGATCAACAAAGGAATGATCCAAAACCTCGCAGCTGTGGTTCGATCATAGAGAAAAGCGGCCAGCACCAGCACCAGCAGCAGTAAAATTTCCTGGCGCGCCAGGTGGGCTGCATACAGAAACTGAATCTGCACACTGAAAAGAATCGTCAGGAACAGGGCGGCCCTCCTGTCAGACAAAAAATGAACCGCATGAAAATACAGAAGGACAAGGCATGCCGCCGCCGCAACGAGGCTGATCAGCCGTACACTCGAAATCTGAAAGCCGAACAAATGGATGAAGGCGGCTTGAAGCGCATGGTAAAGAATTTTGAGGACATGTTCCTGCCTGGGGAATGTGTCAAAAAAAGTTTCAGTCACCAGGACAGATCTTTCACGGAGCATGGTCAAGGACAATCCGGAAATCCAGGCTTCGTCGGAGTGAACATAGGGGAATTTTTCGAGCGTCAGCACCTGAAGAAAAGTCCATAAAACACCGTAAACGACGGCCGCCCATTGGACGATGCGGCCTGATTGATTCAGATTCGAGCCAACGATTTTGACCTTCCCTTTCACCGCATTTTCCGCCTTCCACGTTTTCCTGATTTTATCACAAGCATCTATTTGTAAGACCTGCGCATAGATCTATTTATCAGCGCAAAAGTTCACAGGTGTTTTCGTTAAATATTGGATAATTTTGCACTTTTTTCTGCATTCAAATAGATGAAAAGCAATCGATTTATGATATTATATCAACATTGTGAGCATCCTTTATATTTCAGGAGGAACTAAAACATGCGTCTATTGAAACGGACCGTTGTCTGTCTGCTGGTGGTATCGCTGCTGCTGGCCGTTGCGGCATGCAACAAGAAAGAATTCACTGACAGTATTCATTTTGTTGAAGCAAGCGACTTGGCAGAACTGATGCAAGATCCGGATGCCGTTGTCATTGATGCACGGCCAGCGGAAAACTATGGCGCAGGGCATCTTGAAAACGCAATTAACCTGCCTCCGTCCATGCTGTCCGTTCAGGAGCCTGTCGCCAATCTGATTGCCCCTCAGGAAGAAGTTGAAAAAGTACTTGGACAAATGGGTATCAGCAATCAATCGAAGCTATACATTTATGACCACAATGCCGGCGTCAATGCCAGCAGGGTCTGGTGGACGCTCAAGGCTTACGGCCACGAGAACGCCTGGCTGATCAACCATGGTGAAGCCGGCATCGTGCTGGCCGGCCTGCCCGTTACCGGTCTGGCTACTGAACCCAAGGCCACGACATATACCGCCAAAGCGCTTGATCAAAGCATCTACGCGACGATCGACGAGGTCAAGGCCGTTTCGGAAGGACGCGAAACCGGTGTCATCATCGACGTGCGTACCGAAGCCGAATTCGCTGAGGGCGCAATTCCGAAAGCGATCCTTTACCCTCACACCGACAATCTTTATGAAAACGGACGATTCAAGTCCGGTCATGACATTTTACTGGACTACATGGACGAAGGTGTCAAATTGAATGACAACATCATCGTTTACTGTAAAACGTCATACCGCGCGGCACAAACTTACATGCTGCTTAAAGAAGCCGGCTTCAAGAACGTTCAGGTCTACGACGGCGCATGGGTCGAATGGTCCACTGCCGGTCAGACACCCGACAGCCCCACCCCGACAAATGAAGCGGCTCCCACGACCGTTGCACCGTCTCAGAATGACGGGTCATAATGGACTTTTGCCTAAATCATTAACTATCCCTGTTCCGTTCAACACCCAATAAGAAACAATCTGTCAAATTCGAAGGAGAAACTGCCCATGAAAAAACTGAGAACTATCATTCTTATGCTTGTCCTTGCATTGACTATGAGTGCATGCGGACAAACGGCCACCGTCGTCCCAACCATGACGGCCACAAACACAACTGCGGCGACAAGCGTTGAAGCACCGGTCGAAGCCTCAGTCGAGTCGATCGTCAAAGATCTCGTCGCCAATATGCCGGAACATATCTACAAAATCCCCGAAAAGGAATTTGTCGAGAAGGTCAAAGCCGGTGAAGACATGGTCATCCTCGACATCCGCAGTGCTGACGATTACGCGAAAGGCCACGTCAAAGGCGCTGTCAACGTCCCCTGGGGCACAGCCATCAGCGATAACCTGGCTAAAATCCCGCAGGACAAGGACGTCATGGTCTACTGCTATACCGGTCAGACCGCCGGTCAGGCCGTCATCACGATGAACGCCGCCGGCATCAAGGCCCGCAGCGTCAATCTGGGCTGGAACTTCGGCATCTCCAAGGTCGAGGGCGTCGCGGACGTCACCGAGACCACGGCCAACAGCCTGCCCGACAAGACCTATCCGGTCAATGCCAACGTCGCCGCAGCCGTCGCAGACTACTACGCTAAGATGGTCGAAATCACTGACAAGTACAAAAACTACAAGATTTCCGAGGCCGACCTCAAGGCTGCCATCGACGCGAAAGAAGATATCTTCATCCTGTCCGTGCGCAAGGCCGAAGACTACCTGAAAGGTCACATCCCCGGCGCGGTCAACATCCCCTTCGACAAGGCCATGCTCAATGATCTGAGCGCGCTGCCGAAAGACAAGAAGATCGTCGTCTACTGCTACACCGGCCAGACCGCCGGTCAAGCCGTCGCTCATCTGCGCCTGCTCGGTTACGACGCCGTTTCCCTGAACGGTGGCGCGGGCATGCCTTCCAACGCTCCTCAGGGCTGGGTCAACGCCGGTTTCGAACTGGTCACCGATTAAAGCTCACATCTGAGATTACAATTTACACATAAAGAAAGGCCCGGGCTTGACCCGGGCCTTTTTGTGCTTCGTCATTCAGCGGTCAAAACGGTTAAAAAGAGTATTTTCTATCAGGACTCCGGTCAGGATAATCAGGCAGATGCCCGCATACAGCCCGGTCATATCCATAAAGGCCCGCCTTTCAAAAAGATACCAGCCGATACCGCCGAGCGCTCCGATGGCGCTGAACACCATTTCGGCGCTGATCAAAGCACGCCATCCTCGAGACCAGCCAATTTTCAGACCGCTTATGATCTGCTGACTGCTGAGCGGCAGCAGAATATGCCAGACCAGCTCCCATCGGTTTACACCCACATTGAGAGCCGCATCGATATAGTCCGGATCGACTGAACGAAATCCGGTCGAAATATTCAAAAACGATGACCAGACTATCGCGTGCAGGATGACAATAAAAACTGATTTGAGTCCCAGCCCGGCTATTGCAAGGACCAGTGGCAAAATGGCGACCCCCGGAAGCGGATGGAGCATGGCACTCAGCAAGCTGATCAGTGGTCGGGTGAAGGGCAGAAAATAATCAAGACAGGCCAGAATGAAGCCGATCAGACTGCCGACCGCCAGTCCGATCAGGACGAGTCCGATCGATTGCAGCAGCTGTAACGCCAGGGTCCCTTCCCATAAATCGCTTATCATGCGCACCGCGACAGCAGACGCGCTCGGCAGGATCAGCGGGTTGACCCATTCAAGCCGGGAAAGCAGCTCCCACAAGGCGATGAGGAGGGCCAGCCAAATCAACTGCCGGCCAAATGTGCCAGTTTTTGTGTTATCTTTGCCATACCAGTT
>CAYNZF010000081.1:0-4292 GCA_964401615.1 uncultured Oscillospiraceae bacterium | reverse complement strand
ATGAACGAACTAAAAGCGGCTGTACCGCGAATTTCAGATCCGAAAATGATACCACGTTCGTATAAGTACTCCTCAGTCTTTTCAGGGCTCAATTCAAAACTGGCGGAAAGCAGGGCCACTGTTTCGGCGCGGTTTTGCGCAATAAAATCGAAGGACTGGTCTAGTGCTTCCATGAACGCCTCGCAGCGGATCTGATCCTCAAAAAATGCGGGCTGGGCAATGCCCACAATGAAACTGAAGGCTTCTCCCATGGCCTCCTGACCAGTCAGGATGGAGCGGCTGCCCCCCGCTTCAAGTTCCATGAAATTGTACGGTGGTGCCGTAAAATGCGCCGAAATGTCCCGGCCGGACAAGAGGGCTTGCATGCCATCCGGGTGTTTCATCGAGATCAGCTGCCGGTCGAAGATCGAAAAGTCACCCAATTGCTTTTCTGCGGCCATGGCCAGCAGGATGTGCTGGATGCTCCCCGGCTGGGGCAGGGCAATTTTTCCGGCACCGACCAGAGCCGACAAGTCAGTTATTGACACATCCTGAACCATCAAGTCCAAAGGGCAGTCTGACAGACCGGTAATCATTTTCCAGGGCATGCCCTGGTCCACGCCAATCAGAAAAGGCGGTATGGCGACAAAAGCGACATCCAATGATTCAGCCAGCATAGCTTCCCTGATCGCAGCCGTGTTCGCCAGTTTGACCCAGCTGACCGAAATCGGCTGGTCGGCGGCGACGCGCCCGGCGAGTGCCTGCTCCAGGTAACCCTTCTCTTTCATGATCTGTATCGGCGCATAGGCCAGGCCATACTGCTCGGCACAAATGATGCTTATCTCTTCAGGCTGAGCACATCCGCCGGCCAGCCCAATCGCAAAGACAAGCACTGCGAGAATGGCCAAGCGCACTCTCAAAAGGACAGGGCTCCGCTTAATTATCACGCTGAACCTCCCGCCGAGGCCGACGAATCAACCGGTTGCGGCCCTCGAGATCGCGGACCTCGAGTACCTGATACAAACGATCCAGGCGACGCTCCACCTGGCTGCGGGAGTCGCCGGTCACGATACAGTATCCAACACGGGCCGTCGCGTCGCTGATGTCTTCTATTTTTTGCCCGCTGCTCTTGTGATATCCGGCGTCTACCACACCTTCACAAGCTAAGATGTCATTTAAAGGGGTCAGGCTGCCTATGACGCATGGCTCCGCAAAAAACAGCTGGACGGACAGAAAATACTGTATGGATAAGACATCAAAGCGGTCGAGCGCGGCCCATTCCTCCGGCGGCGTTTCTAGCCCGAGAGCAGATCGCAGCTGAACTTTCGTCAGGTCAAAACCCGTCATCTCGGGTATGAACTGCGACTCGAAGGCTCCGCCGATCCGGCAAGCGATTTCGTTGACTTTGATCCCCTCGGCTCCAATCAAGAACTGGAAATAAATCGGGCCGTTCCGGATACCGAATCCGGAAACGATGTCCCGGGTCAGGGAGATCAGCGCTTGGCCATGCTTGTCCATATGCCTGGATGGCAGCTCGTGAGACAAGCAGATGCCCAGCCGCTCCCGCTCAGAGAAAGTGACGCGGTCCGTGATGTCGAGCACCGTCGCCTTCGAATCCCTGACCCAGCCGCTGACCGTGACCTCTTCGCCGGGATAATATGACTCGACCAGAATTTCATCAGCCCGGCTGAAGGACAGCACATCAGGGACGTGCGCGAGCACCTCTTCCGGCGAATCCAGCAGATAAATGCCCCGCTGTCCTTGAGAGTCGACCGGCTTGACCACCACCGGATAGCGGATGGAGTGGCGCAGTTCGTCTTCATTTTCACGAAAAATCAGGTAAGGCACAGTCGGAATTCCCAAGCGGGTGAAGCACTGCTTCATGACACGCTTGTCGGTGACCGAACGGGCGGTCGGCACGTCAAGTGCAGAAGGAAGACCCATTTTCCGGGCGACCAGTGCAGCCGTCAGAACCGGCTGGTCCGAGCCCATGGTCATGATCCCGTCGACCGCGAAATCCCGGGCCGCGCGGTAAACCGCTTCAGGATCGAAGGTGCTGGCAAAAGCCACCTGATCCGCATACTTATGCCCGATCGAAGCGGCCAGATTGTCGCAGCTGATAACGCTGATATTCATCTTTTTAGCAGCCAGGATCCCCGGCAGCTGAGCCAGAGATGCACCCAGCATCATCAATCGCATCCGATGACCTCCAGTATTTCGTATTGCCTGCCGGTCTTCCGCACACGGCGGAACAAAGGACCTCTTCCGTATTGGATGGTCAGTCTGAACAGCAGCTGCAGCAATTTGAGCAGAGAATATCCGGATGCGTGTGAATCCGAGCGGCTTGCACGGACCGGGATCTGACCCACCTTCACCGGCTCCTGCAGAATGGTTGCCGACACGTAGACATGCTGACGCGTTTCCCGGGCGACTCGGTCTACCGTTTCACGAGTCATCGCGCGAAAAGCAGTCAATTGAATCTGTTTGGGTTTACGGCAGGACCGAGCCAGGATCGACTCCTTCAAGGCCGTTCCGAGACGGCGGAGCCAGGAGGCACTCCTGCTGCAGGCCGGTACTCCATAGACCAGATCATAGCCTTGCGCAAGAACGGCCAAGAGCCGCCGGACGTCGCGGGGGTCATCTTTCAGATCATCATCCATCGTGACGATGACTTGACCTGCAGCCAGGCGTAAACCGGCCAAAGTGGCGTTTTGCTGTCCTGCATTTTCTGAAAGCAAGATCCCCTTGACCTCCGGCCAGCGATCGCTGAGCGTACGGATCACAGTGGCTGTGTCATCCGGACTGTGATCATCAACCAGAATCAGCTCGACGCTGCGGTCACCAATCGAGTCGTTCAGCAGGACCTCCCTGATCTGCGTCACATGCTTTTCGAGCACAGCTCCCCGTTTGTAAGTCGGTATTACAACGGACAGCAGCGGACCGGGCTTCCCGCAGGGTTTTAGAGAAATTTCGGCTTTCATTTCTGAGCTTTTCTGCTTATTCTCAGTTTTCACGATAATACTTCCATAAGATAGCGATCGACAGCCGTCATTACCGCATCCTGTTCGGCTTCGGTCATCAAGGGGAACAAGGGCAAGCGCACAAGGCGACGACCGATTTGGTCCTCCACCGTGAACTGATTTTCAGGGCGGGTGAAGCGCTCACCGAAACGGCTTTCATGCAAAGGGACAAAGTGTGTGCGGGCATCGATTCCGTTCTCATTCAGATGCAAAACCAGGCCATCTGCGATAGCCGCCTGCCGCAACAACAAAAAAAACAGATGTCCGTTTTCTTCTGTGTCCGGCTGTGGACTGCTGCAGCTGAGCAGAAAGCGATCATAGAAAGAAGCACGTTGTTCAGCAGAAAAATGACTGTGGTAACGCCTGAAAAGAAACCTGCGTCGCCGCAAGATCTCATCGCTCAGCTCCAGCTGCGACGCAAGCAGGGCCATCTGCAGCTCGCCCGGAGCGTAACTGGAACCGGGGGAAACCCATTCGTAGCGCTTGGTTTTGCCATGAGAAAAGTCATCGCGATTGGTGCCTTTTTGCCGAAACAAACGGGCTGCTGCTGCATATTGGGAATCGTTGACGACGAGGGCTCCGCCTTCGCCGGCCACAATATCTTTCGTTCCATGAAAACTGAAACAGCCAAAATGGCCCAGCGTGCCTGTCAATCGGCCTTGATAACGTGTAAAAAAACTGTGAGCACAGTCTTCAATGACGACGATGCCCCTTGCTTCTGTAAGGGCCAGGATCTTCGACATATCGCAGCTGGCACCGCCATAATGCACGACGATCACCGCGCGTGTCCGTTCATTTATGTGCGCCTGCAAGTGATCGGGATCAAGGGTCAGGTGTTTCGCTTCGACTTCTCCATAGACGACAGTGCCGCCTGCCAGCAGGACAGCGTTCGCCGCGGACGGAAAATTGAACGAGGGCACGATCACCTCGTCATTCGGTTTGAGGCCAATCAAACGCACCGCTTCTTCCAGGGCGTGAGTGCAAGAAGTCATCATCAGCACATCGGGCGTGCCCAATCTATCCGAGAGCCATGCCCTGCAGTGCTCAGACATGGGGCCGTCTCCCTCCGTCCTGCCTGAAGCCAAAACCCGGTCGATCAGTTGACCGGCACGATCAAGCCCATATGCTTTTTGAAAAGGAATCATGCGGCCACCCTTCGAAATTCTAAAACCCGTGCTTCCTGAAAAGTCCTCGCGGATTTGAATATTATACATATTATCGATTCGATAATAAACAGGACGACGTACATCAAATCTTTTGCCCGCGAAACACCCTCGCGTACATCATGTAAAA
>CAYNZF010000080.1:0-8259 GCA_964401615.1 uncultured Oscillospiraceae bacterium | reverse complement strand
CAGGCGGCGGAACATATGCTGCCCCAGCATCTGCTTGGGTCCTGCCACGGCGCCCCCATTTTTCATGGTGTAGCGCTCGATGGTGCGCGGCGTAGCCAGTTCGGTAAAAAGAACAGATTGTCCGAAGCCGGGAAAGCGTTTTTCCAATACTTCGATCAGCCGTTTTTCCTCAAGCTGCTTTTTGTCTTTGTAGGCAGAGTCATCCTCCGTCTGCCAATTTTGGAAGGTGGGGCCGATAGCGAGTACCGTGTGTTCGTTTTCAGCACACAAGGTCCGGTCATCGATGCTCAAAATATAAGCCGTGACCTCGCTCTCATCCAGCTTGTCGGGATTACCCACCAGCATTTCGATGGGAGAAGTGCCTTCCGGAATTATGTCGCGCTTGACGACGCTATACAGGACTACGCTGGGATGGGTGGGCACTTGTTTTTCGGCCCAGGTTCTGCGCTGGGCACTTGTGTGCTTGGAATCGATAAGTTTGGCATACAAATTCCACACGGTCCCCGCATAAATCAGGTTGGGTGCCTTCACCACAGATCCATCACCCAAAACAACTCCGGCAGGTTTGTCGTTTTCGAAGATGATTGAGACGACTTCCTGCTCCAGCAGCATCTCACCATCGTTTTCCTCGATGACCTTCTCCAGTTTACCGGGTACAAATAAAGTGGATCCGGCGGGGTAATAGCTGCCACCTACATGGTTATCGACAAACATCACCGCAGCCAGCACGGCAGGCGCTTCCTCAACGGTCGCGTAGCAGTAGGTGGATGTCAGTTTATCGAAAAATTTGAAGATTTCCGGATCCTTGAAGTATTTTTCCAAAAGGCTTCTGGCGCTTTGATTCAAAAATCCCAGAAAGCGGGCGTAGGAGAGAGGGTGTTTGAGCATGCTCTTCAGAGCCGCCCGGCCGTCCGTCTCGTCAGCGGTGGTATAACTGGGCGCTTCCACCATGACGTGCTGGTACATTTTCAGCATGTCGTTGTAAAAGCGGTGAATGTTGTTTTTTTCGCCGGGAAAAATATCCGAAAGCTCATCCGCGAATTTCGCTACATCGGCCCAGAAATTGATTTTCTCACCCTTAAAATTCACTGTGTACAGGAAATCGTGGCGGAGCATGTCGATGGGTTCTTCAAGCGAGTTAAAAACAAAGCGATGCGCGTTGAAACCTTTTTCACCAAAGCCATACAGCATAGCCGCGCCGATGTCGAAGGTGACATGACCGCGTTTAAACACACCACAGGAGCCACCCGGATTATAACTTTTCTCAAAGACCGCTACCTTCAGGCCTCGTTTGGCCAGGAGACTGGCCGCGGTCAAGCCTGAAAGTCCGGCACCGATAATTATTGCGTCGTAATCCACTCTTAATCCCCCAAGTTTTCAAAAAATGTTCATGAGCAGTTTAAGCTAACAAAAAAGCGAACAGAATCGGCATTATGTTTGGTAATTTTGTATGAAATACAGTTTAGCCTATTTTATCAAATCGGTCGCCCTTGTTAAGTATTAAATCAGGAATTTTGGCCAATTTTTCTGATTTCCTTTTAATGCGCAAGTAAATGGATTTATAATCTGATGAAAAGGAATTATTTCACAGCTAAAGGAGTCTTGTGCATGGGCGACAAAGCAAACGATAACGATCAGAAAAAGAAGATGATCGCAGAAAACGAAAAACAATATGGGGCCGAAATCCGTGAAAAATTCGGTGATGATGTAATCGATGCCGGCAATGCCAGGCTGATGGGGCTGACAGAAGCACAATTCAAGCGCGTAGAAACCCTCTCCAAAGAAGTGAATGAACATTTGAAAAAAGCCTTCGAAGAAGGAGACCCCTCCGGTGCAGCGGCTCAGCAAAGCTGCGCGCTGCACAGAGAGTGGCTATCGTATTTTTGGGATTTTTACTCAAAAGAGGCCCATCTCGCCCTGGCTCAAAGCTATGTGGATGATCCGCGCTTCAGGAAATATTATGACGCGATTGCCCCGGGCTGCGCGGAATTTTTATTCGAAGCCATGAAAATATTTTGCCGTCCTTAAATTCAAGGGTCGACAGCGGCCCTTGCGCTCTGCACCGTCATGGACCAATCCGCGTCCCTTATTGCTCAATGAATTGGATTTGTACCCCATCCGGATCAGTAAGGAAAAAGAATCTCGTCTTGGGGTTGGGCGAAACCATGGGGCTGTGCGCGATGCCCAGGGAGTCGAGTTCGTACATAAAGGCATTCGCATCGGCGACACTGAAACCCAAGGAAATACCGGAAGCATTGACTGCGGTTTTACTATCGTAGATCAGCTCTATTTCAGTACCTCCGTCTCTGTCTGCCAGAAAAACAAAGCTGCTGCCGTCCGGTGAACTAAATTGTCTGACGATTTTTAAACCGACAAATTCTTGATAAAAGGCCAATGATTGTTTAAGGTCTTTTACGAAAATTGTTGTATGCGCGTATCTCATTTTTTCCTCCACCGGTTTTTAGCCGCAGACTTCGTGAATGTTGCTGAGTAAAGTTGCTTGAGTTCATCATAGCAAAGACGCCAAGCCTTTAATAGAATGAGAGCCGTCAGATCTTACAAAAACGATCACAAACTGATTTGCCGTTTTGCCGAAAATCTATTCATGAGCGACGCCAGGTGCGCTGACAAGCCGGCATCATGTTAAAATATTAGGATATCGCTTCTAAGCGTGCACAGTGTAAGGAGTAGAAAAATGACTAAAGTAAATCGCAGCTCTGATACGGGAACACCACAGCAGCCAGATTCTGCCTTAATCGCTTTTTTGAAGCGTAAAAACGTCATCATTTCCTTCAAACGTTACGGTGTTGAAGCCTTGAGTGCCATGGCGCTGGGGCTCTTCGCTTCACTGCTCATCGGGACGATCATGTCGACCCTGGGCCTGCAATTGAGCAATGCTTTTGGGCCGAATGCTTTTTTCACCGCTTTGATCGACGCAGGCAAGTTCGCTGCACAGGCGACCGGTCCAGCCATGGCGGTTTCCATCGGTTATGCCTTGCAAGCACCGCCGCTCGTCATGTTTACCCTGGCGGGTGTAGGTGTCGCGGCTAACACCTTGGGTGGAGCGGGGGGACCTTTGGCGGTCTTGGTGGTATCGATTTTTGCCTGTGAATTTGGCAAAATCGTCTCCAAAGAAACCAAAGTCGACATCATCGTCACTCCGTTTGTGACCATGTTCACCGGTGGTCTTTTAGCCATGTGGTGGGCACCGGCCATAGGCCAGGCCGCCTCTGCCGTAGGTGCCGCCATCATGTGGGCTACGGAGCGTCAACCCTTCATCATGGGTGTCCTGGTTTCCGTCATCGTGGGCATCGCTCTGACCCTGCCTATTTCATCGGCGGCCATATGCGCGGCCCTCGGCCTGGTCGGGATGGCCGGAGGTGCGGCGGTGGCGGGCTGCTGTGCCCAAATGGTCGGTTTTGCCGTCATGTCTTTCAAAGATAATCGCTGGGGTGGGCTTGTAGCGCAGGGTCTTGGCACCTCCATGCTGCAGATGGGCAATATCCTGCGCAATCCGCGGGTCTGGATACCACCTACTCTGGCGGCTGCGGTCACCGGTCCGATCGCGACCGTCGTTTTTAAAATGCAGATGAATGGGGCACCGCTGTCATCCGGCATGGGCACCTCCGGTTTAGTTGGTCAGATCGGTGTCATTACCGGCTGGTTCACTCCTTCTGAAGCTGCGATCAAGGCCGGTTCAGCCGCCCTCGCTCCGGCGGCGATGGATTGGCTGGGATTGCTCTTGATCAGCTTCGTTTTGCCCGCTGCTTTGACCTTGCTGTTCGCATGGCCGATGCGTAAAATAGGCTGGATCAAAGACGGGGATTTGAAGCTTGAACTATAATTGAGAAAAAAGGATTCTCAGAACGGAAATGGACAATGAAAAGAAAAATTTTACTTGTGTGGATATGTTTGGGACTCAGCCTGCTGGGTCTTGCGGGTTGTGCCACGGTGAGTCAGGAAAGCGAAACGAGCGGGACGGAGACAAGCCCCGCGACAATAACGGTCAGCAGCGATGAGACCGGGCTTGAAAGTGAGGAGTACATACCAATGAATCTAGAACAAAAAATGGAAATCTATTTGGCGGGCGGCTGCTTTTGGGGTGTTGAAGGTTATTTCAGACAGATCCCCGGTGTACTGGAAACCGAAGTGGGTTATGCCAACGGTGAGTCGGATTCGACTTCCTACTACAAAATCGCGGACAGCGGACACGCTGAAACCTTAAAACTCACCTATGATGCCAACCGCATTCATCTGGCGGAAATCCTGGCCCACTACTTTCGCATTATCGATCCAACCATGCTGAATCAGCAGGGCAACGACCGCGGAACACAATATCGCACCGGCATCTATTACACAGAAGAATCCCAGCAAAAAGTCGCTGAAGCAGCGCTGGCGGTCGAATCCAAGAAGTATAAGAAAGCCCTGGTCGTCGAGCTTGAAGCGTTAAAAAACTATGTCAGTGCAGAAGACTATCACCAGGACTACCTGGTCAAGAACCCCAATGGTTACTGCCATATAAATTTGAATTCTGCGAAAGACCCCTTGTATCCTCGCTTCGAGAAAAAAGATGACAAGCAGCTGAAGCAGGAGCTCACGGCTCTGCAATACGATGTGACCCAGAAAGCTGCGACCGAGCGGGCCTTTACGAGCGAATACGACAAGTTTGATGAAGCCGGCATTTATGTGGACATCACGAGTGGCGAGCCGCTCTTTTCCTCGGACGACAAATACGATGCGGGCTGCGGCTGGCCTTCGTTCACTATGCCCATCACCACGTCTGTGGTGGCTTACTTGAATGACGGTGCCTTTGGGATGCAGCGCATCGAGGTACGCTCCAAAGAGGCGGACAGCCACCTGGGACATGTTTTTGAAGACGGCCCCAAAGAGGACGGCGGGCTGCGCTTTTGCATCAACGGGGCAAGCCTGAAGTTCATCCCTAAGGCTGAAATGGCGGCTGCAGGTTATGAGGCGTACTTACCTTACGTGGTGAAATAATTTCAAATCGCTTGCAAAAATGGAACAATAATATGGCCGGCCAAGAATTCGTTCCTGGTCGGTTTTTTATTTCCTGACCATATGGATCCGGAACTTGACAAGGGGTTAGCCATGGCTTATTCTTAGTTTAAGACCACCCCCAGGGGGAGGTAAGAGGAGGACGCAGGTGAAGCCCATGACTGAAGAAAACAACAAAAAATTGAGCGCTGAGGCAATCATCAGCGAAACACCGGCGAATCCCGCTGCGCATGCGGAGACCTGGCGTTTTCAACTTGAAGGTTTAACTTGCGCCTCCTGCGCAGCCGCGGTCAGCAAGGCGGTCAAACCACTGGCCGGCGTCGAGTCGATTGAAGTCAATCCCTTGACCCAAAAAATGGTACTTGCTGTCGATCCCTCGGCCCGGCTAGACGAGGCGAAGGTCATCGCAGCGGTCCAAAAAGCCGGCTATGACGGCGCGCTCAGCTCGCGCGAAGGGGTAAAAGATACGCCGGAGCACAGCGCAAGTGATTCAGCCGCCGCCGGAGCAGCCAAACCTATGGTCAAAGCAGACCCCAAAAAAGATCCAAGCTATCTGGAGTATCTGGCCGCCAGAGGGCGATTTTGGCCTTCGCTTTTTTTCATGCTGCCGCTCTTGTACATTACGATGGGTGAGATGCTCGGCTTGCCTTTGCCCGAATTTTTAAGCGGGAGCGAATATGCTGTTCATTATGCCTTGACGCAGCTGCTGCTGACATTGCCGGTGATCTACATCAATCGCGTTATTTTCAGGCGCGGTTTGAAGTCACTGTGGAACCGCCTGCCCAACATGGATGCTTTGATTGCGGTGGGTTCAGGCGCGGCCTTTATCTATGGTGTAATCGTGCTTTACCAGATGGCCACAGCCCAGGCAGCCGGCATGACAGACCACCTCATGCATCTGCGGCACAATCTCTATTTTGAATCCGCTGCGGTTATCCTCACACTGATTGCGCTGGGTAAAATGCTGGAGGGCAGGGCTAAAGCGAAAACCAGTACCGCGATTCAACAGCTGCTGGATCTGATCCCGCCTGAAGCCGAGGTTGAGCGAGACGGCCTCTCCATAATCGTCAACGTGGACGATATCCGTGTGGGCGACACCGTACTGCTTCGTCCGGGTCAGAAGGTCGCGGTGGACGGCACGGTCATCAGTGGGTACAGCAGTCTGGACACGGCTGCGATCACCGGGGAGAGCATCCCTGTAGAGAAAACCGCGGGAGACAAAGTTTTGACCGGCATGGTCAATCAATCCGGAACTTTGCGTTTTACGGCCGAAAAAGTGGGGGGTGAAACCACCCTGGCTCAAATCATTCGTCTGGTTGAAGAAGCAGCGTCCTCTCGAGCCCCCATTTCACAGCTGGCTGACAAGATTTCCGCGGTATTTGTTCCGATCGTCATAGGAATAGCGCTTCTGACCTTATTCGTGCAGCTGCTGCTCGGGCAGACCTTTGATCAAGCCTTGGGCTTCGCAATCACCGTCCTGGTCATTTCCTGCCCTTGTGCCCTCGGTTTAGCCACACCCGTGGCAATTATGGTCGGAACGGGTCAAGGCGCTAAAAACGGCATTTTACTGCGTTCAGGAGAAGCCCTGGAGCATGCGGGCAAAGTCGACACCGTCGTCATGGATAAAACCGGAACGATCACCGAAGGAAAACCCCGGGTGACCGACCTGATCGTGGGCCTGGGTGAAGCGCAGGACGCAGCTTCCGCAGCCGACGATTTTTTAAGTCTAGCAGCCTCTGTAGAAGCCGTTTCTGAACATCCGTTGGCCGCAGCCGTGGTCAATCATGCGAGAGCGCGCGAGCTGGAGCTTTCCGAAGTCAGCGACTTCATGGCTGTACCGGGTAAAGGAGTAGCCGGAATTGTGTCCAGGCGTGCAATTTTGGCCGGAAACCTCAAATACATGGAAGAAAATCAGGTCGAAGTCAGCGCAGAATGGACGAAGCGCGTCGACGCGTTGGCCGCAGATGGCAAAACACCTCTTTACATCTCCATCGACAAAGAGCTCCGCCTGCTCATCGCGGTGGCCGATGCTCTTAAAACCGGCTCCGTAGACGCTTTAGCCGCTTTCAAGAAACGCGGATTGAAAACGGTGCTCTTGACCGGCGACGTTGCGGCGGTCGCGCGGCCCATGGGCGCACGTTTGGGGATGGACGAAGTCTATGCGGGTGTTTTGCCCGCGGACAAAGCGGCGGTCATTCAGCAGCTGCAGGCTGAAACGAATGAAGCCGGCCAGGTCCGCCATGTCATGATGCTGGGTGATGGCATCAACGACGCCCCGGCCCTGGCGGCGGCAGATGTGGGGGTGGCCATGGGAGGCGGCACAGACATCGCGATGGAAACCGCGGATGTCATCTTGCTCAACAATGATGTGCGCGCTGCGGTCAATACGATTGCCCTGAGCCGCGCCACGCTGCGCAATATCAAACAGAATTTGTTCTGGGCCTTTTTCTACAATGTGCTTGGAATCCCCTTGGCAGCAGGCGTGTTTGCAGGTTTTGGCCTCGTGCTCACCCCGATGTACGGGGCGGCCGCCATGAGCCTGAGCTCATTGTTTGTCGTGACCAACGCGCTGCGTTTGAAAAACTTTAAACCCGCCCTCGCCTTGACACATACCGATGAAAAAACAGCTCAGGCGGAGCAGACTTTTGCCGTCAATATTGAGCCGATTGAAATACACAAAGGAGAAAATCACATGGAAAAAACAGTATTAGTAGCGGGAATGACTTGTCAGAATTGCGTGAAACATGTCAAGAAGGCTCTCGAAGGACTCGGTGCGGCAGCGCAGGTCGATCTTGAAAGCGGGCGGGCCAAACTGAATGCCGTTCTTGAAATATCGGAGGAGGCCATCGTGGCCGCAGTAGAAGAGGCCGGTTACACGGTCAGCGGATTCGAGGACTGAGCGATGCTGGCTGATCACAAGAAAATCGGCAATCTGTTGAAAACAGCCCGTGGACAGATCGATGGTCTGCTTAAGATGGTCGATGATGACCGCTATTGTGTGGACATTTCGCACCAGCTGCTGGCGACTACCGCGATTCTGAAAAAAGCGAACCGTGAGGTATTGAAGGCACACATGGATCACTGCATCGCGGACGCCTTGTCAGGTGAAAGTCAGATTGACAAAGAAGAGAAACTGAAAGAACTGAGTGAGCTGATGCTGACCTGGGAAAAAATCTGAAGAAAAGTTACAATGCCTGAGGATACGTTATTCGCTCGAAATGAAGCGTTTTGCCAATCGTTCAA
>CAYNZF010000079.1:6686-8394 GCA_964401615.1 uncultured Oscillospiraceae bacterium | reverse complement strand
CTCGTTAAACAAATCACACAAGAAAACCCTAGTAATCGCTGATTCATAAAGCAAGGCCGCCACCGGACGCATCGTCGGGTGGCGGCTGTTTTTTCCGGGAAGGTCACACGCTCATCAATCGTAGATCACCAGAACAAGCCATGATTTAATTGAGCAGAGAGATGAGCTCGCTGCGTCGATCGATGGAAAGTTTTTTATAGATGTTCTTGACGTGATTTTTGACGGTCCATTCCGAAATCATCAGTTTATCCGCGACTTCCCGATTGCGCAGACCCTGAGCCACCAACTCCGCGATCTCGATCTCTCGTGCGGAGAGACTCGACGGCAGAGCTTGTGCTGCCACAACAGCTGATATGGCGGGTTTTTCATCGGCAAAAGCGCTTCCCACTTGCAGGATCCTCTCTATAATGGCTTCATGCTTTTTTCCAGTATTTTCAAAAGAGGAACGAGGAATCTGCGGTATTGCACAAAGGAACCCAACAGGACATCCGCCTCCGACAGTGTTAACGCCTGTTCAAGTTTATGCAAGGCGCTTTCCAACTGACCGAGCCCCGAATAAGCCAGACAAGTTCCGATATAGATGTAGTAGCGTAGGGCTGTGGTTATCAGAAAAGCTTCTTCTCTTTCCATCGCCCCAAGCAAGCCGATGGCACGTGTAAATTCACCGTGCAATAAAAGGTCTACCCCGCTGATGAAACTGAAGGGAAAGGTCGCAATGCCGCGGCGCAGGTTTCTGTCCTTGATCAATTTAGTCCAGTTGGGCATCTGGGTCGTTCGTCCGAGAATGGATAAAAGCATACTGCGAATTGATTCCAGCAAAATCTGATTGGTGAGTGTGCCATGCATGTACTCAAAGCTTGTACCAATGCTTTCTAAATAATCAATCGCCTGCTCGAGCGCCTGCATATCCGAATTCGAAATGGCGATTCGTCCCAGAATCAAAGCCGCACCGTAAGCCACTGAAACCTGGTCAAACTCTTGTGCGATCACGGTCGCTTCGTAAGCCAGGATCTCGGCCTCTTGAAATTCACAGCGCACGGCAGCCAATTCGCTTTTGTATATCAGATCTGCTCCGCGGCCGTGCCCATTTGTCAGTTTGGTGTAAAGCTTAAGTAAACGAGTGAATTGTTCACCGATTGCGTCCCCTTGCCCAGCTTCACTGTATAGCAAGAGCCACAGTGACGCATGGCCGAACATGTAGGGCATTCGCCTGGTAAAAAGCTTAGAGGGGCGTGTCAGCAGCTGCTCGGCTTTTAGGTATTTCTCGTACATCGCGTCGAGCTTCGGTAAATCCTGCAATGCCGCGAGCAGGTACCATTCCCCTTTTAAGTCAGGGTCGCTTAGCGTCCAAATCAACTCATGTAACTCGTTCAAGGTTCGCTCGAAATCATCAAAACGCAATGCGTTAAAAAGATAATAAGCGAGTTTTAGCAGGGACAAGGGGTACTCGGCTTTGATGGTCGGCGGGCATTCTGTCAGCACCTCGTAAGCAAGATCATCAAAAGCTCGTCCATCAATCGTTTCATACTCCAACAGCTCTAAAGGTGACGCGAGTATCGATGCGTAGTCTTTGATTTTGTAAAAGCAGCTCAAGGCTTCCAGAGGACGTGACTGCTTTAAAAGTAAAGTACCAAAACTTTGGTACATGACCTTCTGCTGCTCTTTGCCCACCTGATCTAGTTGCGTTCTTAAAAATTCCGACAATAGC
>CAYNZF010000079.1:0-6676 GCA_964401615.1 uncultured Oscillospiraceae bacterium | reverse complement strand
GTTATCAAATTTTATCAGTTGAGTTTTTTGAGTGATCAGTAAAATATCCGGGCCTGAATTTTCATGCTCTGAGATTTCGGCCAGCTGCGCTGAACTGAGGCTGTTGAAAACGGCAAAAGGCCAGATCAGTCTGCGTTCACGCTCCTTGAGTTTTGACCAGAACGCTTCGCTCATCAAATCGGAAATATTCGCCCCGGGAATGACCTGGTCACTCTCATGCATATTTTGGAGGTATAAGGCGACGGCCAGCAGACAACCTTCGGTTTTAGCGAAAAGCGACTGGGCCGATCGGTGTGAAAGGGTAGTGCCTGCGTGAGCGAAATACTCCGCGATTTCAGCAGTCGTCAATTTTAAATCACCGACACCGATAAAATTGATTCTCGATTGTTTTTTTAGATTCGGCAGCTGTGAGCTCATGTCATACGAAATCAGGACCACTTTCAACTTCTCACAACGGATTTCGGTCAAGGCCTGTAAAACCTCAGGAGGCAAGTCCCGCTGCAGAAATTGCAGATCATCCACTATCAGCCAGGCTTCATTCAGCGTGTTTAAACCACGCAGCAGTGCCGCAACCTCTTTTTCGTTGCTGCGATTTGGATAGCCCAGATTTTCAAGAGCTTTGCTGCTTAAATAATCGATGTTCTTAAGCGTGCTCAGAAATCTTTTATAGCTCAAGGCAAAAGATTCGTCGATCATGGTGGCCCAGTGCACAAGTGTAGGAGAAACAGCACGCAAAGCTTCGCGCACGGCGCTGGTTTTACCATAACCTGGAGGCGCTTCAACTACCGTAAGGGCTTTAAACAAAATGAGTTTCAGTTTGTTTCGAAGCCGATCTGAATAATACCAATGTGCTGCATCCATGTTTCACCTTGCAATTTAGGGATGATTTTCGATAAACCTCAAATCAAAAATGCGTCATCGTTTGCTGTCCAAATACAAAGAAGTTTTCCTTCATGATCACATAGCAATTGTACTGTAAAAAAAGTTACAAGTCATGTTTTTCGCTATTATTTTAACGATTTATTTCACCGTTTCTGCAAGACACGGCCTTTTATGCTAAAAATATAAACTAAAAATCTCGGCTCTTCATAACCATGTAAGACGATCCGACCTCTTTTTTAACAAGCCGCCCATCCGTGACGAGCCCATCGACTTTTTCATCCACTTGCTCTCTACGATCAAAATCAAAGGCTTGGAAAAGTTCTTCTCTGCTCAAACGCGGCGTTTTGTAAAACAAATATTCCAATTCGTCCTCATCCCAGGGCGCGGCCGAGGGCTGTAAATCACCATCCGTCAGATCCGCGATAACCTCGGCAAAATCTTCAAAGCGATTGAAACCGCTTATTCTTCCCTCTCTGGCCCGCTCTGTCTTAATAAAAAACGTCGGAAACACCCCCACGCCCTGCGCCTGGGTCAACATTAAATCTCCGTTGAATTTTCTGAGCGCTGTGCCATCCTCCAGAGCCTGCGTGAATTTCTCAATGTCCAGACCGAGCTCTCCGGCCAATTCGATTTGTACTTCCCGCTTGCCGGTGCTTTTAGCCTCAGTCAGAGTCGCTTCGCGTATGCGTCTCAAATAGCGATTGGCCAAGTCCGGATTCGACACCTGCGCGGCCTTGAAGGCGATGCCCTGCGCGTAGCTGGATTGTGTCTCCGGGTCTTCGGTAAAAAGCCCGAAACCCTCCGTCCGGATAGGCATGTGATGGAGATAGACCCCCTCCAGCCAGTGCCCCAGAATTTTCCGGTTGGCCGTCTCCACGTCGATGTCCATGCTACCGCCACCCGTTTCGTTTAAATCAGCCATTGACCTGACCAAGCCGCCATACACATAGCGAAATTCGATCTCGTCCGGAAAACGCGTCTCCAATGCCCGATAGGCCGGCTCAGTCGCCCAGCACCAGCTGCAGAGCACATCCGTGTAGGTCGTGATGATGATTCTTTTCATATATTTCTCCCGTGGAATTCTTTCAGTTCACCAGTAAATTTGCTGTGCAATAGATCAATTCTAGCATGTCACGGGCAAAACAATCCTATACAATGGTAGTGTAAAGAGCCTAAGGAGATCATATATGCAAGCAAGCGAATACTTTAAATACATCGATCACAGCAACCTGAAACAAGACGCCACCTGGGCTGACATCCGGGCCCTCTGCGAGGAGGCCGGACGCTACGGCTGCGCGTGTGTCTGCGTACAGCCCACATACGTCAAACGTATTCGAGAGACCTATCCTGATTTGACGATCGCCACCGTAATCGGTTTTCCGAACGGCTATGTCCTGAGCGAGATCAAAGTCCTGGAAAGCCGGCTGGCACTGGCCGAGGGGGCCGACGAGCTCGACATGGTCATCAATCTCACGGACGTCAAGAACGGAGATTTCGATAAAATAGCCGCGGAAATCAGCGCTGTTCGCCAATGTGTACCGCAGCCCTTTGTCCTGAAAGTCATCATAGAAACGTGTTTTTTAACAGAAGCCGAGAAAATCAAGCTTTGCGAAATCGTTACCCGCGCCAAAGCAGACTACATCAAAACCTCCACCGGTTTCGGCCCGGCGGGTGCGACACTTGTAGACATCGAGCTGTTCAAAGCCCACATCGGTCCTGACGTTAAAATTAAAGCCGCCGGGGGCATCCGTACTTACGCGGACATTCAGGCTTATGTCGCGGCGGGCTGTGCACGCATCGGCGCCTCAGCAGCGGTCCGGGAGATTAAGCAATTCGTGGATTGACTGTGAGGTTTTGCCCTCAGAAAGGATCGCTCCTTCGGGGAGTTTTAGGGAGTTTATGCACTAAATTCCCTAAAATTTCGCAAAGCAGCGAGGTCTGCCGCAGCAAAGCCTACACGCGATAACAAGATTCTCATATTAATCACCAACAATACTTGATGTATTCCTTCAAATAAGGCCTTATACTGTTTTAAAAGTGAATTTTCATAATTAATTAAACTATTATTTTTCAGTAGAAATGCGAGTCACAGGGATAAGAAGGAGCCGAACATGAACGAAAAACAAATTATCGCAGGATACGAGTATGCCAAAGAAGTATTTGCCTCGTTGGGGGTAGACACAGAAGAAGCCATGAAAAAAGCAAGCCAAGTCCCTTTGTCGCTCAATTGCTGGCAAGGTGATGACGTCATCGGTTTCGACGGTGCGGACAGCCTGTCAGGCGGCATCGCGACGACCGGCAACTATCCGGGACGTGCGCGCACAGTCGCGGAGCTGAGACAAGACATCGAGCAAGCCTACAGCTACATCCCCGGCGTAAAAAAACTGAACCTCCATGCGTCTTATGCTGAGAAAACCAGTCCTGACAAGGACCGTGACCGTTACGGTATCGAAGATTTCCAAGGCTGGGTCGACTGGGCCAAAAAAATGGACACGGGACTCGATTTCAACCCGACCTATTTTGCCCACGAAAAAATGGACGGCAACTTCTCACTCTCCTCACTGAACGCAGACACCCGCAAGTTCTGGGTCGAACACGGTAAACGCAGTCTGGAGATCGCGCAGGGCTTCGCAGATCAATTAAATAAGCCTGTTGTTGTGAATTTCTGGATGCCCGACGGCTACAAGGATTACCCGGCCGACAGCGCTGTGCATCGTCGCTTGATGACCGAGTCTCTGGATGAAATATTTAAAACGCCTTATGACCACGAGATGGTTCTCCCCGCGCTGGAAAGCAAGCTTTTCGGCATTGGCGCAGAGAGCTATACGGTCTGCAGCCACGAGTATTCGCTGAGCTACGCTTTGACCCACGATCTGCTTTATTGTCTGGACGCGGGCCATTTCCATCCGACAGAAGTCATCAGCGCTAAAATCACCGCGGTCCTGCAATTTTTGGACAAAGCCTTGCTGCACGTGAGCCGTCCCGTGCGTTGGGACAGTGACCACGTGGTGACGCTGGACGACGAATTGCAGCACATCATGGATGAAATCATCTTTAACGGTCTGGAAAATCGCGTCTATCTCGGCACGGATTTCTTCGACGCTTCCATCAACCGCATCGCGGCCTGGGCGATTGGACTGCGCAACAGCAGAAAAGCACTGCTTTTTGCCGCACTCGCACCTCAAGACAAGATACGCCAAGCCGAAGCGGCCGGTGACTGGACCTTGCGTCTGGCTTTACAAGAAGAAAGAAAAACCCTGCCCACTGGCGCTGTCTGGGATTACTACTGTATGAAAGAAAATGCCCCTCAGGGCCAAAGCTGGATCAGCGACATGAAGAACTACGAAAAAACAGTACTAGGAGCAAGAAAATGAATCAAATAAATGAAATACCGGCTTTTGTCAAAGAACATCGCACTTTGCTAGATGCTTACGTCAAGCTCTCTTCCACCGTCGGGGCACGCGTCGATTACGTGCAGGGCGGAGGCGGAAACACCTCAGTCAAATTGAACGATCAGCTGATGGCCATTAAAGCGTCAGGCTATAAACTGTCCGACATTAAGCCCGCTCAAGGCTACGCAGTCATGGACTACGCGGCTCTTCAGGACTTTTATTTGAATCATGTCGCCACTGACTTCGAGGACGTGGAAAAGAGCGGCTCGACTAAAGCGAAAGAAGCGACCATGGCCATCGAGGGTCTGGCTGCCGTGAGGCCCTCGGTCGAGGCCGGTTTTCATGCCGTTTTGGACCGCTTCGTCGCGCACAGCCACAGCGTGTACGCCAACCTGGCGGCCTGCACCGCGGCATCAGGCCAGGTGCTCACGGAAGCTCTCAGTGATGCTCCGTACCTGTGGGGCCTGGTCGCTTATACCGATCCCGGCTCAAGGCTGGCTTTTGCCATTAAATGCGAGCGTGAACGTGTGAAAGCACTGCAAGGCCGCTATCCTGAAGTCATTCTGATGCAGAATCACGGTCTGATTGTCACCTCGGACGATGAACAAATCTGTTTGGATATTCACGAAGATGTCAACCTGCGTCTGGCCGCTTACTTTGGAACCTCAGCCAAAGACTTCCCGGAAATCACCATTGCGGTGGATGAGGATGGACACAGCCGCTCCACAACTGAATATCTGCGGGAACGCCTCGCCACGGGTAAATACGATGCTGAATTCTTTGAAAAAGTACTCCTCTACCCGGATCAGCAAGTGTTCCTCACAGGCACACTTTCTTTCGCCGCTGAGCGGGTCGATGGTAAAGCGAATATCCGCTCGGACGGCGAGGTTTTCTACCATATCCCGGCTACAAAAGCGCAGGTCGTGGAAGAAACCCTGGTGGCGGTGATTTACATTGTTGAAACGATTGCGGCCAGAGGTCTGCCCCTCTCAGTAATGGGTGAAGCAGCCAGAAGTTTTATCGGTAACTGGGAATCAGAAAAATATCGTCAGAAAATCAACGAAATCAATGGTTGAAAAAACGCTTGAACCAAAATTTTCCGCTACGCAGCTTCATTCGATGATCTTACTGTAACCGTAGTCCTTTTTGGTACCGCTAAGCCACATTTTTCGATAGGCGAGGGGCGTAAGCCCCTCTCTGTTTTTAAACAGGTTGATAAAATGCGTCACGTTGTTCATACCCACTTCAAAGGTAATCTCGGTGATGGTCGTGTCCGTATTGCGCAGCAGCTCTTTGGCGTTGGTCAGGCGGGTGTTGATCAGAAATTCATTGACGGTGGTGCGTGTGTTGGCCTTGAACTTGTGCGCCAGATAGAACTTGCTGATGCCGTGACGATGAGCCAGAATATCCAGATTCAGATCTTCTTTAAAGTTTTCCTCGATATCTTTTATAACATCTTCTATATCCTTCGGCATGGTCAGGGAAGGCTGATCAAAGGCCAGCTGATGCAGCAAGCATTCGGTCAAAAGCGAATCGATCATGTGCGAGCTCAGCACGTCGTAACCCAGCAATTTTTTTTGATTTAAGGCCAGCACCCGTCGCATCGTGCTTTCAATTTGAAACTGGTTGTGCACGTTGAAAACCTTGTATCCTGAACGCATCAATTCTTTGAAATAAAACTTCGTCTGATTGCCCCAAAAATGAATCCAGAGAAAATCCCAGGTCTTCCCTTTCGGGGTAAAGTAGCGGTGGTTCACATTACAATCGATCAAAAAAAGCTGCCCCGGCGTGATGTGAAAGGTCTCGTTGAAATATTCCAGCTGACCTTCGCCCTGCAGGGTGTAAATAAACTGATAAGACTTCAGATGTGTGCGTTCCGTGTAATAGGGGTAAAACGTACTGAAATCGCCGGCCTCCTGAATGAAATAGGGCAGTGCTTTACTCAGCGGAGTCGGAGTGACAAAGAGGCGGATGGATTCTTCCGTCCAATCAAATGATAATTTTTCGAATAATTTGCTTTTAGACATTTTGAGCACCTCTTATTGAATGCAAAACAAAGCAAGATATTGTTATTATTCAACAAGCCTAAGTGATGCAATCTCATTTTGTCAAGGTTAGTCTGTACACATAAGCAATTCAGATGAGAATCTTTAGATAAGGAGCCAATTATGACACGTGCATTTAAGATGAAACTACACCCCGGCATGGCGGATGAGTATGAAAAACGTCACAACGAGCTGTGGCCCGAAATGATCGCGATGATTCATGAATATGGTGGCAGCAACTATTCGATTTTCCTGGACGAAGAAACGAATGTCTTGTTTGGCGTCATCGATCTGCATGATCCCCACACTTTTGAAGCAAAGCTGAGCATGTAACAATCCGAAGAGTATTACAGCACC
>CAYNZF010000078.1:1704-8749 GCA_964401615.1 uncultured Oscillospiraceae bacterium | reverse complement strand
TGCGGAATTCGAATTTATTGCCGGTAAAGGCGAAAGGTGAGGTGCGGTTACGATCGGTCGTGTCTTTGGGAAAATGGGGCAGAACCGTCACGCCGATTTCCATCAGCACCCGAGCCTGGTCCGTATAGGGCGCGTCAATTTCGATTGCTTCGAGAATTCGGGTCAGCTCCTCGCCCAGAAACATGGAGATAATGGCCGGAGGGGCTTCGTTCGCGCCCAAACGGTGGTCATTGCCGGCCGAGGCCACGGCGCAGCGCAGCAGATCCTGGTGCTCGTCCACGGCCTTGATGAAAGCGAGCAGAAACAGCAGAAACTGGGCGTTTTCGTGGGGGGTATCTCCCGGTTCCTGCAAGTTGATCCCGTCATCCGTCACCAGGGAAAAATTGTTGTGTTTGCCGCTGCCGTTGACTCCGGCGTAGGGTTTCTCATGCAAAAGACAGTGATATCCGTGGCGATGCGCGACGGTGTTCATCATTTCCATGGTCAGCTGGTTTTGATCAGCGGCCACGTTGCAGACGGCAAAAACAGGGGCCAGCTCAAATTGTGAAGGGGCGACCTCGTTGTGCTTGGTGTGCGCGTAGATGCCCAGCTTCCAGAGCTCTTGGTCCAGATCCTTCATAAAGGCCGAAACACGGGGTTTGATCACGCCGAAGTAGTGATCTTCCATGGCTTGACCCTTTGTGGAAGGAGCGCCCAAAAGAGTGCGGTTGCAATTGATGAGATCGGGGCGTTCGGCGTAAAACTCGCGGTCGATGAGAAAATACTCCTGTTCAGCTCCTACCGCGGGGATGACCCGCTTGGATGTGGTATTTCCAAAAAGGCGCAGCACCCGCATGGCCTGTTTGTCCAAGGCTTGCAAAGAGCGCAGCAAAGGTGTTTTTTTGTCCAGACATTCACCGCCGTAGGAGAGAAAAGCGGTGGGAATGCAGAGGGTGTTGTCCTTTATAAAGGCATCGGACGTGGGATCCCAGGCGGTGTAACCGCGAGCTTCAAAGGTCGCCCGGATGCCGCCGCTGGGAAAACTGGACGCGTCAGGTTCTCCTGAAACAAGGGCTTTGCCGGAAAAGGAGAGCATCGGTTTACCGGCTGAGTTGGGGCTCAGAAAGGCCTCGTGTTTTTCAGCCGTGATGCCTGTCATGGGATGAAACCAATGCGTGAAGTGCGTGGCGCCCAGTTCGACCGCCCATTCCTTCATCGCGTTGGCGACGACGTTGGCGACATCGAGATTGAAGTGCTTGCCTCCGATGCGCGTACGCTGCAGAGATTTATAAATGTCCTTGGGCAGTCTTTGTTCCATGGCTGCTTCGTTGAATACATGCATTCCGAAGGTTTCTGTCATCTTGTTCATGGGTTTGTCCTCCACACATAAAAAATAGCGCCGGGAGTCCGCAGACTCTCAGCGCCATTGCTGTAATAATTGGATTCTAGATGGGTAAGCCCGCGATGTCAAGCGCGATTTCGGTAAAATAGCCGCGGTTTTGCGTGCTGTAACAAGTCCGATGAGATTATGTGGTTCAGGCTGCTTCAGTTCAATAAAAATCATGATAAACTTAAGACATTGATCCAGATGGAGCGCGAGGTCCGCATGTTTCGTTTGCTGTTGTTATCCGCCCAAAGAGACTTTATCGAGCAGGTCAGCACGGTGTTGCGCGCCCTGCCTTTTGAAGTGCTCGCCCTCCGTTCGGGTATGAAAGCCAGGCACGCGTTCAGCCTGCAGCCCTTCGATGTGCTGGTGCTGGATGATCTGCTGGAGGATCAAAGCGGCTTGACTTTTGCCGAGCAATTCAGTGGAAAAAGCGAATCTTTCATCATGCTTTTCGCGGAACAGCCGCGGGTGGCTGTCTTACAGGAGCAATTGCTTGACACGGGCGTGCTGGTCATGGCCAAACCCCTCGATGCGGCGGCCTTTCGAGAGGGTATGGTACTGCTGCTGGCGGCCATGAACCGCCTGGACAACTTGCGAAAACAGAAGGACGCTTTGGCCCAGAGGCTGGAAGAAATGAAAATCCTCAACCGGGCCAAGCTGATTTTGATGGAAGTGCTCAAGCTCAACGAGGAGCAGGCTCACAAATTCATCGAGCGTCAGGCGATGGAACGGCGGCTCACCAAACGACTGATTTGTGAAAGCATCATCCAGACCTATCGCTCAAGATAAGTAGTCACTTACCGCAGCGGCGACTTTTTTGCCTTCTTCCATGGCCCAAACCACAAGACTTTGTCCGCGGCGTGCGTCACCGGCAGCGAAAACTTTGTCTGTCGAGGTCAAAAAATCACTGAAATCAGCAGCAATATTGGAACGCGCGTCACGTGATACGGAAAAACCGGCGCATAAAGCGTCTTCAGGCCCCAGAAAGCCCATCGCGATAAGCACCAGATCCGCTTTGACCTCAGTGAGCGTGTCCGGCACGGAACTCAGCTGCATACGCCCGTCCGGGGATTTCAGCCAGGCGATATCTTCCACAAGCAGGCTGCTGACGCGTTTTCCGTCCTGACTGAGGGCTTCTTTGGTTGATTTTAAATACTGACGTGGATCGGCTCCGAAACGGGCCGTTGCTTCTTCCTGACCGTAGTCCACTTTGAGTTGCAGCGGCCATTCAGGCCAGGGGTTGCGCTCTGAAACGCGCTCGGCGGAAGGTGCCGCCATGATCTCGTATTGCACGATGGAGGCGCAGCCCTGGCGCAGCGCGGTCGCCACACAGTCATTGCCTGTATCACCGCCGCCGATGACGACGACATTTTTGTCATGCGCATCATAGGTCGCCGGGACGGCTTGACCGGATTCCAGGGCCAGGGTCGCCCGCTTTAAGTAATCGACCGCGAAATGGATGCCTTCAAATTGTCGTCCGGGAATGTTCAGGTCACGTGCTTTGGTGGCTCCTGCGGCTAAGACGATCGCGTCAAATTCGCGCTGCAGCTCCTCCGCATCGACGTCCTCGGGGACGCGCGTGTTGCATAAAAATTCGATCTGCATCTCTTTCAACAAGCTGAGCCGACGACGCAGGATCGCCTTATCCAGTTTCATGTTGGGGATACCGTACATCAGCAGCCCGCCGGGCTCCGCAGCTCGTTCGATGACCGTCACCGCGTGGCCGGCACGCCGCAGGTAGAAGGCGGCGGAAAGGCCTGCAGGGCCCGAACCGACGACGCAGACCCTTTTGCCCGTATTGGGGAGACAGCGGGTGGAGGCTTTGACCCAGCCTTCCTGGAACGCGCGTTCGATGATCTCATACTCGATGGCGCAGATGGACACGGCCTCCAGGTGCAGGCCTTCCGTGCAGGATCCTTCGCAGGGCGCGGGGCAGATGCGAGCGGTGAATTCCGGAAAAGCACTGGTGCGGCTCAGCCGTTTGTAGGCCTCGTGCCACTGGCCCCGGTAGACGAGATCATTCCATTCAGGTATCAAGTTGTGCAAAGGACAGCCAGCGGCCATGCCCCGCAGCAGCACGCCGCCCTGGCAATAGGGTATGCCGCAATTCATGCAGCGGGCTGCTTGTGTTTGAATCTCCGCTATAGGCATGTGCTGCTTGAACTCAGCCCAATCCCCGGTCCGATCCGCGATCGCTCTTTTGCTGGCATTACGGCGCTCGTATTCTAAAAATCCAGTAACTTTACCCATATCTTCCTCCTAGCTGTCCTGCGCGACTTAAACGCGGGCTGTCAGTTGCGCGAAAGCCGCGCTGACGGCTTCCAGGCCCAGTAAACCGCCTGCTTCGGCCCGGGCAGTGGCTTCTCGCATCAGGCGATATTCACGTGGATAGACTTTTGTGAAACGCCCCCGATGGGCCGGCCAATCACTCAAAATGCGTTCAGCCGCCGGGCTGCCGGTGAGTTCAAAATGCTGCGTGATTTTCTGCAGGATCCACTGCAGATCATCCGAGTCGTCTACAACAGTAGACAATTCGTCATCGCTCATATTGCACAGCTCGGGCTTTAAGTCCAGAACATAGGCGATGCCGCCCGACATACCCGCCGCAAAATTACGACCGGTCCGTCCCAGCACCAGCACCTTGCCACCGGTCATGTATTCACAGCCGTGATCGCCCACCCCTTCAATGACAGCCTCTACACCGGAATTGCGCACGCAGAAGCGTTCCCCCGAGATGCCGTTGATGTAGGCCTCACCGGACGTTGCGCCGTAGAAAGCGACATTGCCGATGAGGATGTTTTCTTCCGCCTTGAAACTCGCCTTGCGGGAGGGGTAGACGATGATTTTGCCACCCGAGAGTCCTTTTCCGATATAGTCATTCGCGTCTCCCTCCAGGGTCAGGCGCATGCCATGCGGAACGAAGGCGCCGAAACTTTGACCGGCGGAGCCTTCAAAGGTGAGCTGTATGGTGTCTTCGGGCAGACCGCCTGCCCCGTATTTTTTACAAACCGCACTGCCCAGACGCGTGCCCACCACCCGGTCAGTATTCTTGATGGCCAGCTTGGCGACGACGGGTTTGGCCGATTCAAGGGCGGGTTTACACATGCGCAGCAGCTTTTTGGCATCGAGGGAACGCTCGAGCTGGTGATCCTGCTGGCTGCTGTGGAAACGCTTATCAGCGGAACTCAGATAGGGCTGGTACAAAATCGGTGCCAGATCGAGCTTCTGAGCCTTCCAGTTACGCAGCTTGCTCTTACTTTTCAGGCGATCGGAGCGCCCCACCATCTCATCAATGCTGCGAAAACCCAGCCCGGCCATGATCTCGCGCATATCCCGGGCGATGAAACGCATCAGGTTCTCGACATGCTCCGCTTTTCCTTGAAAGCAGGCCGTCAAGCGTTCGTCGTGGGTGGCGACGCCCACCGGGCAGGTATTGAGATCGCAGACCCTCATCATGACACAGCCCAAAGCGATGAGCGGCGTAGTGGCAAAACCGAATTCCTCCGCGCCCAGCAGGCAAGCGATGACAACGTCTCGGCCGGTCATCAGTTTACCGTCTGTTTCAAGCACCACACGGTCGCGCAGGCCGTTGAGGATCAAGGTCTGGTGGGTTTCCGCCAGGCCCAGCTCCCAGGGCAGCCCGGCATTTTTGATGGAGGTGCGCGGGGCAGCGCCGGTGCCTCCTTCGTAGCCGCTGATCAAAATGACGTCAGCTTTACCTTTGGCCACACCTGCGGCGACGGTACCGACACCGACTTCCGCGACCAGTTTGACACTGATCCGGGCCTCGGGGTTGGCGGTCTTTAAATCTAAAATCAGCTCGGCCAGGTCTTCAATGGAGTAAATATCATGGTGGGGCGGGGGAGAAATCAGGCCGACACCGGGCGTGGCGTGGCGGGTCTCGCCGATCTTCGGATAGACTTTGGAACCCGGCAGCTGGCCCCCCTCACCTGGCTTCGCTCCCTGTGCCATTTTGATTTGAATTTCATTGGCATGAAGGAGGTAATCCAGGGTTACCCCAAACCTGCCTGAAGCGACTTGTTTGATGGCTGACATTTTGGAATCGCCGTTTTCCAGAGCCACAAAGCGGCTCGGATCCTCGCCCCCTTCACCGGTATTGCTGCGCCCGCCCAAGCGGTTCATGGCCAGCGCCAGGGTTTCATGCGCCTGCCTGGAAATCGAACCATAGGACATGGCCCCCGTTTTGAAACGCTTGACGATTTCTGCCGCCGGCTGCACTTCTTCGATGGGGATCGCTTCCGCCAGGCTGTAATTGAAATCCAGGAGTGAACGCAGATTCAGCTGTGACTCTTCCGTGATCAGCCGCGTGAAATCTTTATAAAGCGAGTAATTTCCCTCACGCACCGCGCGCTGCAATAAATAAACCGTCTCCGGTCTGTAGAGGTGATCTTCGCCCTCCACCACGTTTTGGAAAACACCACCCGAATTCAGGCTGTCAAAATTCGCGTCTGTTTCGGCAAAAGCACTGACATGGCGCAAGCGGCTTTCTTCGGCGATTTCCGGAAGACCGATTCCCTGTAAACGAGAAGGGGTGGACGTAAAATATTTGTCGATCAAAGACTGGTGTAAACCGATGGCCTCGAAAATCTGCGCGCCCTGGTAAGAACGCATCGTGGAAATGCCCATTTTACTGATGACCTTCATCATGCCTTTGACGATTCCCTTGATAAAGTGCTCCTGCGCTTCTTCCGCGGACTGCCCCTCGATCAAGCCCCGGGCATGTAGATCGGCCACGGTTTGATAAGCCAGATAAGGGTAAACCGCCGTCGCGCCATAACCCATCAGCGTGCAAAAATGATGCACTTCCCGCGGTTCGCCCGACTCCAGCACGATCCCCACCTGGGTGCGCACCTCCTGCCGGATGAGGTGGTGGTGCAGGGCCGCCACAGCCAGCAGAGAAGGGATGGGCGCTTTGCTGCGGTCCACGCCCCGGTCAGACAAAACGATAAGGCTGCAGGCCTCGGCAATGGCTTGATCTGCTTTCCGAAAAATGCGTTCCAGACTGCGCTCCAGCGCGACCGAGCCGCCCTTGACATCGTACAGGATGGAAATCGTACTTACCTTAAACGGAGTGCTTTCCACAGCGGTCAATTTGATAAATGTGTCTTGATTCAGTATCGGGTGCGGCAGATAGACAAAAGAATTCATCGTGTCAGCGCGCTGCTCACTGACGATTTTGCCCGCATCGCCCAACATCACGGTGCTGGAGGTGACCAGATCTTCCCGGATACCATCGATGGGCGGATTGGTGACCTGCGCGAAAAGCTGCTTAAAGTACATAAACAAGGCTTGAGGTTTTTCCGAAAGCACGGCCAGCGGGACGTCCATCCCCATCGATCCGACCGGGTCATCGCCCTTCTGCGCCAGAGGCAGCAGCGTTTTAAACAAATCTTCCTGCGTGTAGCCGAAGATTTTCTGGGCTTGAATCAGACCGCTTTCATCTATCCCGTTCACCTCGGCAAAAGGCTTAACTGCCGGGCTTTCCAGCATATCCGGGCTCAGCATGTGCTCATTGAGCCACTGGCCGTAAGGTTCAGCTGAGGCGACGTGTTCCTTGATTTCCGCGTCAGGAATGATGCGTTTTTGCTCGGTATCGATCAGCAGCATTTTGCCCGGCTCCAGGCGGCCTTTGGTGACGATATCTTCCGCTTTGATGTT
>CAYNZF010000078.1:0-1694 GCA_964401615.1 uncultured Oscillospiraceae bacterium | reverse complement strand
CCACTTCCGAGGCCATGACCACTTTGCCCTGCTTTGTTACATAATAGCGCGCCGGCCGCAGACCATTGCGGTCCAGCACCGCTCCGACCATGGCGCCGTCGGTAAAGCCAATGGCCGCAGGACCGTCCCAGGGTTCCAGAAGGTATTGATGGTAGGCGTAAAAATCACGCTTGACCTGCGACATCTGACCGTGCTTTTCCCAAGGCTCAGGAATCATCATCATGACCGCGTGGGGGAGCGAACGGCCGCTCAGATATAAGAACTCCAGGCAGTTGTCGAACATCGAGGAGTCCGAACCGCTTTCGTCGATGATGGGGTAGATTTTGCTCAGATCCTCAAACAGTGGAGAGGTGAGCCGCTTCTGGCGGGCCCGCATCCAGTTGACGTTGCCGCGGATCGTGTTGATCTCACCGTTGTGCACCGTGTAACGATTGGGGTGGGCGCGTTCCCAGCTGGGGAAGGTGTTTGTGGAAAAGCGCGAATGCACCATGGCGATGGCGGAGGTGAAGTCCAGATCCGAGAGATCCAGATAAAAGTTGCGCAGCTGCGGGGAGGTGAGCATGCCTTTATAGACGACCGTTTTGCATGACAGACTGACGATGTAGAAATTGCTGCCGATGCCCTGGCTCTCCGGCACGATATGCTTTTCGGCCTGTTTGCGGATGACGTAGAGCTTGCGTTCGAAATCCATGGGGTCCGTCAAGTCCGGCGCCGCTCCGATAAAAATCTGGATGAAACGAGGAATCACGGCAAAAGCGGTTTGGCCGATCAAAGTCTTGTCGACCGGTACTTCACGCCAACCCAGGACGGTTTGGCCCTCTTCACGCACAATCTGCTCCATTTGGGCGATTTGTTTACTGCGAAAATCATCATAGCGATGGGCAAAAATCATCCCGACTCCGTAGCGGCCTTCTTCAGGCAAATCAAAACCCAGCACCGCGCAATCGCGCTTGAAAAACGCATGGGGTATCTGGACCATGATGCCTGCGCCGTCGCCTGTGTTGGCATCTGCCCCCTTGGCGCCGCGGTGGTCCAGGTTCTCCAGGACGGTCAAAGCGTCGTCTATGATGTCGCGTGATTTCGTCCCGTCCACATTGACCACGAAACCCATGCCGCAGGCATCGTGTTCAAATTGCGGATCATACAAGCCTTGTTTTTTCATCATCTCTTTATACATAGCCGCCACCTCGGTCGTAAAAATAAAAAAAGGCGCTGAGCTCCAAGCCCAGACGCCTTTGTCCTTTGTTTCAGTAGGTAGATTATGACAAAAAAGCTCGCCTCTGTCAAAACTTTAAAATTGCTGAAAAATTTTTCGCTCCTTGCAGGTTTTTTAGGGAATTTATGCACTAAATGCCCTAAAAATTCGCAAAGGAACAATATTATCAGCGCGAATCGCGCCTACATTTTTGCAGAGCCGCTATAATAGGTATAAATGGAGGTCGCCTATGATACGTTACTATTTTGTGGAAAGAACGGGCACAGTAAAGCTGCTTGAAACCCTCGAAAACGCGAACTGGATTCATCTGGAAGGCCCCGAGGATGCGGAGATGCTTGATATTTCCGAACAATGCCAGTTCCCGATCGACTACCTCTACTCGACACTGGATCCGGATGAGGTGTCCCGGGCCGAAAAAATCGAGCAGAATGAACCTGAAAAACCAATCCTGATTTCTTTGCTTTATCCCCTGGAACCA
>CAYNZF010000077.1:0-9106 GCA_964401615.1 uncultured Oscillospiraceae bacterium | reverse complement strand
TCGTTGTGGGCTCAGCCGTAGTCGTAGGAGCAGCCGTCGTTGTGGGCTCAGCCGTGCTGGGGGCAGCCGTCGAAGTCGGCTCCTCGGAGCTGATTGATGATTCCACGATTTCCCCCGCAAAAATCAGACTGCTTCCCACCAGCATGGAGGTCACAAGCATACTAATTAATACAAGGACGAGTAAGTTTTTCTTAAACAAGGTTCTACCTCCAGGGCCTGAGCAAAAATTACCTTTGCAGAGATAATTTCAATCATTTTATAAACTTGAGTGAATTAGTAATAATCAGTGCTCTAATATACTACGTTTTTCTTAAAAACTCCAGCTGATATTATAATTTAATAATCCATTAATAAATCATCTTATTAGCGCCTTTGATTAATCTATTCATTTTACCACCGCCCAAATTTGCCGCACAGTGGCTAGTCATCATTTTGTAATGTTTTTTCGCTAATTCAGCCCATCTCTTGCTTAAAAGCAGGCAAAAGTCCACAAATTCAGGACCCTTTTTTTGGTGTTTTGGAGAAGCCGAATTTATTATGCATCAGATAATTGTAATCCAAAGATCGTAAGTGTTAAATTGATAAAAATAATAAGATTATTTTATTCAACAGGCATAGTCCAAGCCCACCGGAGTCGCTGCATTGCGCGAAATGGCCATCGTTGATTCACACATGGAAAGGAACGTTCAAATGTCTGACAACATTCAAAAAATGAGCAACAAATTGTACGAAAAGACCCTGCGCGATTTACAGATCGAGCTTGTCAACCTGCAGGAATGGATCAAGGCCAAGGGCCTGCGCGTGGTCGTCCTTTTTGAGGGTCGTGACGCAGCGGGCAAAGGCGGAACCATCAAACGTATCACGGAATCGCTCAACCCTCGTGTTTGCCGGGTGGTGGCGCTGAGTGTACCCACCGAGAGAGAAAAAACGCAGTGGTATTTTCAGCGTTACGTCGCCCATCTGCCCGCGGCAGGCGAAATGGTGCTCTTTGACCGCAGCTGGTACAATCGCGCCGGCGTCGAGAAGGTAATGGGGTTTTGCACGAATGAGGAGTACGAAGATTTCCTGCGCAGCTGTCCTTCTTTCGAAAACATGCTGATCCGCTCGGGCATCATCCTCATCAAATACTGGTTCTCGGTCAGTGATACTGAGCAGGAACGGCGTTTTCAGAGCCGCATCAACGATCCGACCCGACGTTGGAAGATCAGTCCGATGGATCTGGAGTCGCGCAAGCACTGGGTCGAGTATTCGCAGGCCAAAGACACCATGTTCTCTTACACAGACACGAAAACTTCGCCCTGGTATGTCGTTCATTCGGATGACAAAAAGAAGGCCCGCCTCAATTGCATCGCCCATCTCCTGTCCAAAATCAATTATGAGCAGATCGAGCGGCCCGCGCTGGTCCTGCCGCCCAAAGAGGACGCCAAAGGTTATGTGCGGCCGCCCATGGCAGAGCAGACCTTCGTGCCGGATTTCGCCGCTGAGTTGCTGGCCGGGTCGAATGGGATTCCGAGCTCAGCTCCATCCGCGAAAGCGAAAGCAAAGCAGGATGCGGTCGCGTCGAAAGAGCCGTCCAAGGCCAAAAAGGCGGCGGCAGAGAAAAAAGTGGCCGCAGCCAAAGAAGCAGATGGCGAAAAGACGAAGAAAAAAGTGAAGAAAGCAGACAAGAAAAGCAAGAGTGAGCTTGAAAACTAAGCCCTTGTGATTCTTCCTATTCGATAAAACTCAGTCAGACCCTCCACACGATTGCCGCGCGGAGGGTTTTGTTTTGCCCGGATGATCGGCAGCCACCTGTTTGGCAAAAAATAATATTTTATCTCTTTTTAACATAAAAGGGCTTGCTTTCGACGAATCAAGTAGATATCATAATGATATCACAATGTTTATTTCACGGCTCATGAATTCAAGGAGGACTCATATGCAAGAAAAATTGTTAAAAGCCAGAGGTGGCATGCTTGTCTTAATGCTGATCCTTTTGACCTTCGTTCTATCGATAGGTTTCATCGTACTGGGAGCGAACTTTGTTGAACGTGAACCTCGTTTCGGGGTGCTGCTCATCGTGCTCGCCATCCTCTTCATGATTGTGGACTTTGTGCTTTTATTTGGTTTAAAAATCATCAAACCACAGGAAGCCCTGGTTTTGACCTTGTTCGGCCAATACACCGGCACTTTAAAGGAAGCCGGATTTTACCATGTCAACCCCTTCTCCACGGCTGTCAATCCTGCTGCCAAGACCCGCCTCGGACAAAGCGGAGATGTGCGCACAAAATCGGCTAAAATGCTCTCGAATGCAGGTGAGGACGTAAGTGAAGCGCCTCAAATGGGCAATATGAAAGTTTCCCTGAAAATCATGACGCTTAACAATTCCAAGCAAAAAGTCAACGATTGTCTCGGCAACCCCATTGAGATCGGCATCGCAGTCATGTGGCGCGTGGTGGACACCGCCAGAGCAGTATTCACGGTCGACAACTATAAAGAATACCTTTCTCTGCAATGCGACAGCGCGCTGCGCAATATCGTACGCGTTTACCCTTACGACGTCGCGCAGGGGGTCGATACCACCGGTGATGGTGAACCTGACGAGGGCAGCCTGCGGGGTTCCAGCGAAATCGTGGCCGAACGCATACGTGCCGAAATCCAGCGGAAAGTAAAAGACGCCGGTTTGGAAATCATCGAAGCGCGCATCACTTATCTCGCCTACGCACAGGAGATCGCGGCCGTGATGCTCCAGCGCCAGCAAGCCAGCGCCATCGTCGACGCTCGTAAAATGATCGTGGAAGGCGCGGTCGGCATGGTGCAAATGGCCCTCGACAAGCTTAACGAAAATGACATCGTCCAACTGGACGAAGAACGTAAAGCAGCCATGGTCTCCAATCTCCTGGTCGTGCTCTGCGGAAATCGGGATGCCCAGCCCATCGTCAACAGCGGCAGTTTGTATTAAAATGTCCGCTGAGAAGAAACAGATTCCTCTCCGGCTGTCGAATAAGCTCTTCGAGCAGATCGCCGCATGGGCTGAAGACGATTTTCGCTCAATCAATGGGCAGATTGAGTACCTCTTGTCCGAATGTGTCAGGCAGCGCAAGAAAAATGGCAAGTATGTTTCAGAGCGCCTAGACGAAGCACCGGAATTGGATATTTGAAGAAAAGTGACTGATGAAACAAAACAAGCAATAGAGGTCAGCGCCGGAGAGGCGCATCGCGTCAAACACAGGGCCGCCGCCGCGGCCCTGTTCCTGGTTTCCGTCATTTGGGGCTCAGGTTTCATCATGACGGAGCTGCTGATCAACGCGTCCTGGAACACGGCCCAGATCATGGCCGCGCGGTTCACCATCGGGGCGTTGGCCCTTGGTTTGGCTCTGGGGAAAAATATCCGTCAGATTACCCGTACCGAACTCAAAGCCGGGCTCATCGCCGGAACCATGCTCTTCTACTCTTTTTACGCGCAGACCCTCGGCCAACGTGAAACCACGGTTTCCAATGTGGCCTTTTTTACCGCGACCAACGTAGTCATGGTGCCGCTCTTCTCCTGGTTGATCAATCGCGAGCGCGTACATTTACATACGATCGTGCTGGCGATTATATCGTTTTTAGGGATGGCCATTTTAAGTTACTCGGGCGGTCAAATCACCCTTAATCGCGGCGATTTGGCGATATTAAGCTGTGCGGTGGTTTTCGCTATGCACATTATTTATCTGTCCAAGCAGCTTCGTTATTGTGATGCCTCGCGACTAAATGTCATACAAATTGCGACCGCGGCCGTGCTGTCTTTATCGGTATGGCTTGCGACGGGCACGGCGGCCCCCGGATTCGATTTTCGGGCAGGGCTTTGGCCCATCTTATTTCTGGGCTTGTTCAGCACCTGCCTTTGTTATTTTTTACAGACCAAGTCACAAGCCTTGGTCAAAGCCTCGACGGTCGCCGTGATTCTCGCGCTGGAGGGCTTTTTCGGCGCGCTCTTCGCTTTACTGCTGGGCATGGATGCGTTCAGCGTCAAATTAGTCATCGGCGGGCTCTGCATTGTCGGAGCCAGCATTTTGAGCAATTACTACACCGCTAATGAGGCGATTCACTGAGCCGGCCCTCGGCGAAATGACTTCACGCACACACTCACGATTTCGATCATAAAAATGACCACAAATACCGCGAACAGGAGCTGCTTTTGATGACTGATTGAAATCATCTCTCCAAAATTGGCGCCTAAAGTGGCAAGAGCCGCCTCATCAAAGAGCGGGGCTTTCAAGATCAGCCAGCCGATCAGAGAGATCTGGAAAAGGTCAACGAGGACCGTGGTCAGGGCGACGGTTTGCCCATATTGACGAACGAGCAAGAGCACGATATTTTTCAGCAGACTTGAAACAAACAAGAGACTGAAGAGAGGGATCAGGCTGTCCCACTGCGCAAAATTGAAAATTCGGAAGGGGACACCGTCGATGATCACAAGATACTTAAAAAGCTGAGGCGCAAGCATCACGGCAAGGTAGAAAAGGGTGGACGCAATCAAGCCGCCTACCGGTTCGCTCAGTGCGATACGCTTGGTGTGCTTCTTCAGCTCAGGCAATTTTTCGACACTCCACGCTTCCAGATCCACATCCTGACCGCTTTTCTCGATGAAATAGAAAATCAAGGTCACTGCCCCGATCGCTGACAGCCACGCGGGAATCAGTTCCAGCGCCCCTTCCAGCGCCTGAATGCCTGTGTTTTCGAAAATCAGGCCAATCAGGAGCGAAATCACAAGGCCAAGGGTCACCGCAGACAAGACGATCTTCAGTACGATTTTATACGCCGTGAAATACCGCCCGCTGATCAGGGCAAAAGGCTTCCCCATATACGAATAGGCCAACTGCTCCGGATCGCCGAGCTCGCTCAAAACCGCTTTCACGCGTTCTTCATCGGCGTTCTCATTGGCTTCCAGCATGTCGCTCAGGTTACTGCGCAGTTCTTTAACAATGTCCGCGCGATTGCTGTTCTGTCCCAGGGCTTCTTCAAATTGACTGATGTAGCGTTCGATCCAATCCGAGTTCATCTACTTATCCTCCTGCAGCAAGGCGCTGATTTTTTCGTTCATTTCGGACCACATGCTGCGCAGCTCTTGAAAGACCTCATTGCCTAAGGCCGTGCGCCGGTAAAATTTTTTAGGTTTATTGTCCTCGGTATTCCAGTCACTTGCCAGGAGCCCCTGCGTTTCCAGACGACGCAGCAGCGGGTACAGCGTATTTTTTTCAACCGTCAGTCCCTCCTGCTCCAAATTTCTGGACAACTCATAGCCGTATTGGGCTTGGCCCAGCCTGGCCAAAATGCTGAGCACCACCGTGCCCTTTCGCATTTCAACTGACAGGTTTTGTAAAATCTCTGTTTTCATTTCCATAGCCGCACCTCCTGTCTTCCTTTATATTAGTGTGTATTGCACACTATTGTCAATAAAGAAGTCATTTGCTCCAATACAGCGGGCAAAACAAAAGCACGTCCTGCGACGCGCTCATTTAAGGGATTTTCATGCTTATGGTCCTGACATCTTATGGTTGGGACGTATTTTAATCTAAAACGGAATAATCGCCGTCTGTCCTTCCTTCCCGACAGCCTGCACGTCTCCCTTCAATCAGTTCAACCGCTTGTTCTACACCATAACGGTAGCTGTCCAGGCCAAAACCGGAGATTTGGCCATCAACACCATAGCGGATGGCTGAATGCTGGCGGAACGCTTCCCGCTTGTGAATGTCTGAAATGTGCACCTCTACTTTGGCACCTGCAAAAAGCTCCAGCGCATCTCCGATGGCTATAGAATAATGGGTATACGCACCCGCGTTGATAACGATTGCGTCGTACTCGGAGCGCGCCGCCTGAATCCAATCGATCAGCTCACCTTCATGATTGGATTGTTTGGCCTCAAGCGTGTAACCCAGAGACGCTGCGGTGTGGCGGGCTGAATCTTCCACATCGGCCAGGGTGAAACGACCGTACTGCCGCGGGTCGCGCTGTCCCAGAAGGTTCAGATTGGGGCCGTTGAGCAAGAGAATTTTGCCTTTATGCATAGCTCAGTCCTCCTCTTTTCGGGGCTCAACGATGGGCAAAGCGTTAAACAAACCTGAGCTGAGCAGCAGGTCCAAAAGGCCCATGGCCATCACGGACTCCACCACGGGGACGGCGCGGGGCACGATGCAGGGATCGTGGCGGCCGGGCACTTCGAGGGTAGTGTTTTCCATGGTCTCAAGGTCAACGGTCGCTTGTGGAGCGCCGATGGAGGCGGGGGGTTTAAAGGCCAGACGGGCGACGATGGGCATGCCGTTACTGATGCCGCCGTCAGCACCGCCGGCGTTGTTGCTGTGAAGGCGGATGACTTTGCGGCCGTTTTCGATGCGAATTTCCGCGTTGTCGTTATTCGCGGAGCCGCGCTTTTGGGCAACTTCGAAACCGGCGCCGAAGCTGAGGCCTTTGACAGCAGGAACCGCGTAAAACCAGGTCGCGAGCTGGGGCTCGATACCGCCGAAGAAGGGCGAACCGACGCCCCCGGGGTAGCCGTAGCAGACCACTTCAACAATGCCTCCGACCGAATCCTTATCTTCTTTGGCAGCGAGAATGGCGGCTTGCATGGCCTCGCCTGCCGCGTCGTCGATGACGGGGAAGGCCTTGTCGGCTACGGCCATCAGGCCGGCGTCTTCAGCGGTGACGACTTCGGCGGGGCGGTCAGCAATTCCAGCAATTTCCAGGGCATGGGCGGCGATCGTAATGCCGCGGGAAGCGAGGATATCTTTACAAATGGTTCCTGCGGTTACGAGCGGGGCGGTGATACGGCCGGAAAAATGGCCGCTGCCTCGGGGGTCGTTGGCACCGTTGTAGCGCATTAGGGAGGTGAGGTCGGCGTGACCGGGGCGGGGTTTGGTCTTGAGCAGATTGTAATCCTGAGAATGCTGGTCGTGGTTCCAGATCACCGCAGCCAGCGGGGTACCCGTGGTATGGCCGTTGTAGACGCCCGAAAGGATCTGGGCTTCGTCTTTTTCATCCCTCGGGGTAGCCCAGGCGGCCTGACCGGGACGGCGGCGCGCATTTTGTTTTTTTATGGAATCCAGGTCGACTTTTTCACCGGGTGGCAGGTTGTCAATGACACAACCCACGGCTTCACCGTGCGATTCGCCGAATATACTGACTTTGATGGATTGTCCCCAAGTGGATGGCATAGCTTTGTAACCTCGTTCTTTTTGATGGCGTGCTGCGGCGCGGAATTTTTTATCTTTATTCTACATTATAGATACTGCAGATTCTGCCTTTTTCCGATAAATGGGTATAATTAGGATGCTCAAAAATTAAAAGCCCTGTAAACATTTATGTAAGGCTTCTTATGCTCGGTGAAAGGAAAATATCATGGATATAATTGACCAAGCCATCCTGTTTGCGACCGAAGCGCATGAGGGTCAGTACCGAAAAGGGAGTCAGACGCCTTACATCCTGCACCCCCTGGAAGTCGGGGCGATTCTGGCCGCCATGACGGACGATGCCGAAGTGATCGCCGCGGGAATTCTCCACGATGTCTTGGAAGACACCCCGCTTGACGCAAGCAAGCTCGCAGAAAAATTCGGGCTTCGTGTCCTCAAACTGGTGCAGGCCGAAAGTGAAGACAAGCAAGTCGAAATTCCTGCCGGGGAAAGCTGGAAGGCCCGCAAGCAACAGACTATCGACGATCTGGTGCATGAAATGGATCCTGCAGTCAAAATGATCTGTCTGGCGGATAAACTCTCCAATATTCGTGCGATTCGTAACGACTATGCCAAAATCGGTGAAAAACTGTGGACACGCTTTAACCAAAAGGATCCAGCGCAACATGCCTGGTACTACAGATCCATCTATGAAAACACCGGCGATCTCTCAGAATTCACGACCTGGCAAGAATATAAGATTTTAGTTGAGCAGGTTTTCGACAAATATCCGGTGCAAAATAAAAATGACCGGTAGTGATTTCGACATGAACACAGCCCCTAAACCCACCGCGGATCGGCTGGCCATCCTCATGAAAAAGACACCGGTCTGGGTCAGTCTGGCCCTGCTGTGCTGCATTTTGTGGGGGAGTGCTTTTGCAGCGATCAAAAGTGGTTATGAGCTTTTTCAGGTGGATACGACAAATCCCTTCACGGTCATGGTTTTCGCGGGCAGCCGCTTCACACTGGCCGGCCTCTTGATTCTCGTGTTCACGTTTGTAATGACCAGGCAGCTGCCGCTGCCCCCAAGCAGTGAGTGGCCGAAGGTGCTGCTTTATGCGCTGGTACAGACGACGCTGCACTACAGTTTGTTTTATGTGGCGCTAGCCAATAGTACCGGTGTGAAATCCGCAATTTTGAACGGGAGTAACGCTTTTTTTGTGGTGCTGCTGGCGCATTTCTTTTTTAAGAACGATCGCCTTACTACTAAAAAAATCCTCGCCATCATCCTCGGTCTGGCTGGTATCGTTATTCTCAATCTAAAGGGCGGTGGGATTGACCTGAATTTCACTTTCCTGGGTGAAGGCTTCATGCTCCTGGCATCGCTCTGTGGAGCTTTTGGCAGCATTATGACTAAAAAACTGGGAGTTCGTACCAAGCCAACGGCCCTGGCGGCCTGGCAGCTCTTCCTGGGTGGATTGCTTTTACTTTTGATTGGATTCCTGGCCGGTGGAACGCTCGGTTCGGCTCCAACCACCGGCTGGCTGCTCCTGCTCTATCTGGCCGCCCTGTCGGCGACTGCTTTCTCTCTCTGGGCGCTGCTGCTGCGTTTTCACCCGATGTCGCGCATCGGCATTTTTCAGGCCTTGATACCTTTGATCGGGAGCCTGGGGGCCTGGTTGATTTTGGGTGAAAATTTCTGGACCGTTCGAAACATCTTGGCCGTGGTTTTGGTAACGGCGAGCATCGTGCTCATCAACCGTGCGACAGTGGAGTAAGGCAAAAAGAAGCCTTGAAAATCACGCAACAAAAAGTATGAAAATCACGCAATAGAAATTTCCAAGTTAAGCTTGAAAATTATCCGGACCCGGCCTTGTTTCACCGAAAATTCCTCGGCACGCTTACTGCGTTCTTGACTTCGCCAAATAGGCCATCAGTTTTCCCCAAATGCGCTGCGTTTCTTTGAAATCAGCGTGGTG
>CAYNZF010000076.1:0-9193 GCA_964401615.1 uncultured Oscillospiraceae bacterium | reverse complement strand
CTGCATGATTTTCTTGCTTGTATTTCGCGGGCATTTTTATGTGATGTACTGCGGGGCTTTTCACGATTCGTTTTTTAAAAAATTGGATGATATAAGACGCAGCGAATTTTCTGGCAGAATAGTCAAGCGGGTTTTTATCTCACGCTGGTGTGTCTGCGATGCGAATTTATGGTCAAAACAAGCAATAATAATGAGAACAGCACTGCGACCGGTACAATTTCAATCCCAATGACCGCCGTGTTCGGGTCCGCTCCCGAGAGCATCTCATTGAACATGCTCAGAGAGGATTCGTAAACCAAGCTAAATTCGGGCAGCTGTCCTGCCGGATTTGTGATTTGAATGCCTAATGGAATCAAGAGCAAGGCGACCACTGAGACCAGTTGTTGTACGGCATATAGAATCAGGTAGACGACGATGGGACCGCCGACACCCAGATGGTGAAAACGAGCCTCACTGCCTTTGGATATACTAAAAAACAGGCTGTTCAGAAGGCTGAAAACAGCAAACATAATAAGTGTGGCAAAAACAAGCCAGGTCAAAAGGCTGAAATTGAAGGCCATTTGAACGCCCATCCATTCACCGGCCATTTTGTAGGAGACCGATAGGGGAATGTTCGACATGCCGGTAGCAAATGCGAATCTGATCAGGTTGTAAATCAGGGGAAACAATGCAGCAATCGAAAGCAGTTCGATACCGTAAGCGACCAGGAACTTGGCTCCATACTTGAATATCAGGGATTTCGCTTGCTTTTGCCGCGAAAAACGTTAGATTTCCGTAATCATGAAGGGAAATGTCTATGCTACACTAGATAGGTTAAGACACAATGGGGGACAGTTTATGGTTCGAAAAGCTAAATACGACAACGAGAGCATTTCTTCACTGAAGGGTGCGGATCGTGTGCGCCTCAGACCCGCCGTCATTTTTGGATCGGATGGTATCGAGGGCTGCCAGCACTCATTTTTTGAAATTCTGTCCAACTCGATTGATGAGGCCCGCGAAGGTTATGGCGATACCATCAAAGTGAAAAGATATCTGGATGGTTCGATGGAAGTCGAGGACTTTGGACGGGGCATACCCTTGGATTACAATATCAAGGAAGACCGTTACAACTGGGAGCTGGTTTACTGTGAGTTATACGCGGGTGGCAAGTACCGCAACAACACGGGTGAAAACTATGAATACAGTCTGGGCCTGAACGGACTTGGTGCCACGGCCACACAATACGCGTCAAAATGGTTTGATGTGACCGTATGGCGCGATGGCAGCAAGTTTAATCTGCATTTTGAGCGCGGTGAAAACGTTTTAGGCTTACAGAAAGAAGATTTCCGCGGCAAAAGAACGGGAACCCTGCAGCGCTGGCTGCCGGATCGTGATGTCTTTACTGAAACACTCATCCCGCTGCTTTATTTTCAGACCGTGCTTAAGCAGCAAGCCATCGTCAATAAAGGCATAAAATTTGTTTTCAAAGATGAAATCGAAGGCATTGAAGAGGAGTACCTCTATCCTGACGGTATCCTGGGTTATGTCGCGGAACTGGACCGGGAGAACGGAATCTGTAAACCGGTTTATTGGGAGACCGAAGGCCGCGGACGCGACCGTGCCGACAAAGAAGATTACAAGGTCAAAGCTGAAATTGCTTTTGCCTTTAACAACAATGAAAATCTGATGTCCTTCTTTCACAACTCCAGCTGGCTCGAATACGGTGGTTCACCGGACAAGGCAGTGCGGCTGGCTTTCGTCAATGTTTTTGACCGTCTGGCCAAAGAAAGAAACAAGTATAAAGCCAATGAAAGCAAACTCGCTTTCGGAGATATCGAAGACAGTCTGATTATCGTGATCAATTCGTTTTCCACCCAGACCTCATACGAGAACCAAACCAAAAAGGCTATCAATAATAAATATATCCAGGAGTTCTTAAACGATTTTCTGAAGGACCGTTTGTCGATTTGGGCGACCGAAAATTATCAGGATTCCGATAAAGTACTGGAGCAGATCCTGGTCAACAAACGCAGTCGAGAGACCGCTGAAAAGCAAAGGCTGAATCTGAAAAAACAATTGATGGGCCGCATGGATCTGACGAACCGCGTCAAAAAGTTTGTCGACTGCAGAACAAAGGATGTCAACCGCCGCGAGCTCTATATCGTGGAGGGCGATTCGGCTCTGGGCTCGACCAAGATGGGCCGGGATTCCGAATTTCAAGCCATCATGCCGGTACGCGGAAAAATATTGAACTGCCTGAAAGCGGATTACACGACTATTTTTAAAAGTGAGATCATCACGGATTTGATCAAGGTACTGGGATGCGGTGTACAGGTGCAGACCAAACATAATAAAGATCTTTCTTCTTTTGACTTGAGCGCGTTGCGCTGGAGTAAAATCATCATCTGCACGGACGCGGACGTGGACGGATTCCAGATTCGCACTTTGATTTTGGCCATGTTTTACCGCTTGATCCCGACCCTGTTGACTGAGGGCAAAGTATTTATTGCAGAGTCACCGCTATTCGAAATCAGCCTGCGCAAGGACAAAGATGAACGCAGCTTTTTTGCCTACAATGAACTGGAAAAAAGCGAAATACTGCAGCGTCTCGGTACGGATAAAGTAAATATTCAACGTTCAAAAGGCCTGGGTGAAAATGAGCCGGAAATGATGTGGGAAACCACTATGAATCCGGCGACGCGCCGCCTCATCAAGGTCAATCCAACTGAAGAACTTGAAACCGCGCGGGTGTTCGATATGCTGCTGGGTGATGATTTGCAGGGCCGTAAAGATCACATCGAAAACAACGGGCATCTCTATTTGGAGATGCTGGATCTGGCTTAGGTGAGCTTGTGCAAGTCAGCCGCTCAATCGCCGCATCAAGGCATGAGCTATTAAAGGAAAACATATGGCTAAAAAGAAAATAGATATACCGATTCCGGTCCAGGACGTGGCACACATCCAGCAGCAAGCGATTACTGACACGCTTGAGACCAACTACATGCCTTACGCGATGAGCGTCATTGTTTCACGCGCGATCCCCGAAATCGATGGCTTTAAACCTGCCCACCGCAAGCTGCTGTACACCATGTATAAAATGGGGCTGCTGGGTGGTGCCAGAACAAAATCGGCGAACATCGTAGGACAGACGATGAAGCTGAATCCACATGGTGACCAGACGATATACGAGACGATGGTCAGGCTGACCCGGGGCAATGCAGCTCTTTTGCACGCTTACATCGACTCAAAAGGCAATTTCGGGAAGCAGTATTCACGCGACATGGCCTACGCAGCGCCGCGCTACACTGAAGCAAGGCTCGATAAATTCTGCGAAAATATTTTCACCGACATTGATAAAGATGTTGTGGAAATGATTGATAACTACGATGGGACCATGAAAGAACCCTTATTGCTGCCGGCCAGATTTCCCTCTGTACTGGTCAACTCCAATCAGGGCATTGCCGTGGGCATGGCCAGCAATATCTGCTCTTTCAACCTGCAGGAAGTTTGCGAAGCGACTAAAGCATATATTAAGGATCCCGGCTGTGATATTTTGGAATACATGCCGGCGCCGGATTTTTCCGGAGGCGGTGAACTGATTTATGACATGGACGACATGGCCCGAATTTATAAAAGCGGACGTGGCTCATTTAAACTGCGGTCGCGCTATAAAGTCGACAAAGCCAATAATCTGATCGAAATTTACGAAATTCCCTATTCTTCATCCGTGGAAGCCATTATCGACGGAATTTCAGGCCTGGTGAAAAACAACAAAGTCAAAGATGTCATCGATGTCCGCGATGAAACCGATTTGAATGGCTTAAAACTGACCATTGATTTCCGGAAAAATACGGATCCGGACCAATTGATGCAGCGTCTTTTTGCCCAAAAAACCGGTTTGGAAGAAAGCTTTTCCTGCAATTTCAATATGCTGATCAATGGAACGCCCCGTGTTTTAGGGGTCAAGCAGATCATCGCGGAGTGGCTGTCCTTTCGCCGCCAGTGTGTGCGCAGAGGGCTGGCCTATGATTTACAAAAAAAGCAGGAGCGCTTGCACCTGCTCCAGGGTCTGGAAAAAATCCTGCTCGACATAGATAAGGCAATCGAGATTATTCGCAAAACCGAAAAAGAGGCGGATGTCATTCCTCACCTCATGAGTGGTTTTTCCATCGATTCACTCCAAGCTGAATACGTCGCTGAAATCAAACTGCGCCAATTGAACAGGCAATACATCCTGCAGCGCACAGCGGACGTCAAGAAGTTAAAAAGTGAGATCAAAAGCATCCAGGAACTATTGGCCGACAATGAAAAGATCGATGCTCTGATTTCTGAACAGCTGACTGATATCGCCAAAACTTATGGCCAGGAGCGCCGCACTCAAATAATTCTCAAGGACGAGATTGAAACCATCACGAAAGACGACATGATTGACGACTACAATCTCAAGCTTTTCCTGACGGCGCATGGTTACATCAAGAAACTTGCCTTGACCAGCCTCAGATCAGCAGGTGAGCTTAAAACCAAAGATGACGACGCCATCGTGCAGGACCTTGATGCCAGCAACAAACAAGAGCTCATTCTCTTTACCAACCGCTGCAATGCCTATAAATTATTTGTCCATGAGATTCCTGACCAAAAACCTTCTGACCTTGGCAGTTATGGGCAGAATTTACTGGATCTTGAAGATGGTGAATCGGTCGTCTTTATGTATTTACCTCAGGACTACAGAGGCTCCTTGATTGCTTCTTTCGAAAATGGTAAAGTCGCTCGCTTTACCGTAGACAACTTCATCACCAAAACACGCCGCCGCAAATTGCTCAACGCCTATAACGCCAAATCTGCTCTCGTGGCCCTGCAAACATACTCAGAGGAAAGTCCGAATTATTTTCTGCTCAATGATGCCCACAAACTCATCCTTTTTGACATTAATCTGGTACCGCTCATGAGCAGCCGCAGCACTCAGGGTGTTCAAGTACTTGGTATGAAGAAGGACCAAAAAATCGTGCGCTTCGCAGCTCTCGCGCAGGTGCAGCTTGATGATCCGGAATACTACCGGATCCGTAAACTGCCGGCCAGAGGCTTTTATCTGAAAGAGGACGATCTGGCCGCCAGACAGCAGAGCCTTTGGCCTGAGGATAAAGCCTGAAGTCAAGGCTGGAGATAAAAAAAGCCTTCCGGAAACGGAAGGCTTTGTAATACTAAGTACTGTGTCTCAACGGAGAAAAAATTCCCGGTACAGCTCTTTGATTGCGTAATTGCAGAAGCTTTCCTTGATACCGAAAATCACCGAAATTTCCGAAGCACCTTGAATGATCAATTCCAGGTTGACACCTGCGCGGCTGAGGGCACCGGTCGCCTTGGCCGTCACACCGACGGTTTGTGCCATCGCGTCACCCACGATCATGACGATGGCGATGTCGCGTTCCACATGGATGGTTTCTAGCTGCAGTTCGTCAATCAAGCGCTTGATGACCAGTTTTTCTTTTTCGGCAGGGAAGACCTCGTTCTTCAAAACAATTGAAAGCGAGTCTATACCTGAAGGCATATGTTCGAAAGGGATGCTGAAATCAGCCAGTATCTGCAGCACTTTCAGTGCAAAACCGACTTCCCGGTTCATCAGATACTTGCTCATGTGCAAAATGGTAAAGCCTTTACTGCCGGCAATTCCGGTCACAACACTTTCGTAATTCTTACGCTTGAAGAGAATATTGGTGCCATCCGCGTGGGGATTATTCGTGTTACGAATGTTCACCGGAATGGATTTGAGAGCGGTCGGAGCAAGGGCTTCTTCATGCAAAACAGTGAAGCCGGCGTATGCCAGCTCGCGCATTTCCGAATAGCTGATTTCCTTGATGGCTACCGGTCGTTCTACGATAGATGGATTGACCGAATAGACATTGTCCACATCAGTCCAGTTTTCGTAAACCGTGGCATCCACCGCGTTTGCTAAAATCGCCCCGGTAATGTCGGAGCCGCCGCGTGAAAAAGTCAGGATACGACCATCTGTTCTTACACCGAAAAATCCGGGAAAAATTATCGTGCCTTGATAGCTGGAGAAGCAATCTTTGATACGGTCATAGGACTCAGTGAGGACCCGTGCATGGCCGCTTTCGCTGCTCAACACCAGCCCGGCTTCGGCGGGGGAAATGTAAACGGCTTCCTCACCGATGCTCTTCAGATAAGTCGCGACCAATTGCGCACAGAGATCTTCTCCGGCGGCTTTGAGTGCGTCGCTTAAATCGCGCGTGTTGTCTTTATTTTTTTTGATTCTTTGAGCGAGATCGCTTTCAACAAAAGCGGAAAAACCTTCTTCCATTCCCAAATCGTCGGCGATTTGACCGAAACGTTCGGCGATGATCTGTCTTTCCCGTTCTCCGTCATAACCGGAAATAACGGCGTTGGCCAGCGAGATGAGCAAGTCGGTCACTTTAATGTCTTCGCGATGGCGCTTGCCGGGTGCGGAAACGACCACGATGCGTCTTTCATTATCAGAAAGAACAATGTCACAAACCTTGCGGATTTGTTTGGCGTCAGCAAGGGACGACCCACCGAATTTACATACCTTCATTCAATACGATCCTCCTGTGAACCCGCTCATTATATGCAACCTCGGCCTGGAATTCAAGAAATATTGACCTTTGCCGTCAAAACTTAATTATGCAACAATCAGAATGTAAGCCTGAGGCCGCTATATGACTTTTTGGACAAAATGAAAGCTGTTTCGCTGGCCGCTCCCTCGATTCAATCAACCATTGCAATTTTTTTGTGATCTGACGAAATTTGAAAAGTCTACTCATCCCGCTGTGGTAAAATGTTTGTAGCAATCAAGGGGAGGATGCACTTTGCCTAACTGGCTTTATAATTATTTCGTGCCTGATTATTTCGTGGAAACTGTGGCCGGTCTCGACTGGCAAAGCTTTTTCAGCAAGGGTTATCGCCTCTTGCTGGTCGATGTGGACAATACCCTCCAAATTCACGGACTTAAAGAAATTGATACTGCTGCTTTGCGCGAACTGGAACGCATGCAAGCGGCCGGCTTTAAGGTTGCCGTCATCAGTAATGCGAAACCCCTGCGCGCGGAAGCACTTCGAGCAGCTATACTTAAGGCCGGTTTGGATCTGCCTGTCTATGGTTATGCGAAAAAGCCCAGCCCTAGAAAACTTATCGAAGCTTGTGCCGATCAGAAGGAGCTGCTTACCGCTGCTCTTATGCTTGGAGATCAAGTTTTTACGGATGTCCGCGCAGGGAAAAATGCCGGTATAACAAGTATACTGGTCAAGCCAGTCTCGCCCCATGAACCATGGTATATCCGCTTAAAGCGCGTTGGCGAACGCTTCGTCCTGCGAAAAAGCGCGGTTAACAATAAAAAGTAAGTCTTACATTCACCGGAAAGGAAAATCATGAAAACAATGCTTGAAACAAGACTGAACATACTTCGCCGGCTGCTCCGCGAAGAAAATCTGGAGGCGCTGCTTATCTACGGGCGAGAAAACACCCACTACCTGACCGGCTTTACCGGATCGACCTCTTTTGCCTTGATCACGCTTGATCAATCGATTCTGTTCGTCGATTCACGTTATACCACTCAAGCCAGTTCGCAGTGCCCCGGCAGCCTGGTCGTTCAGGAACAAAGCAGCTTGTGCCTGGCGGTCTGTAAAAAAATTGAACAGCTTCAGCTGCAGAACATCGGACTTGAAGATGAAACGATCACCCTGGCACTCTACCATGAAATCAAAGCGGCCTTGCCCTGGCAAAACCTGAGTGCGGTGTCCAAAAGACTCAGTAAACTGCGTTGGATAAAGGATGAAAGTGAACTGTCCAAAATCAGAAAGGCTGTCCGCATCGCGGATGAGGCTTTAGCCAAAACGCTGCCTTCTATCAAGGCCGGGATGCGCGAAACCGAGGTGGCGGCTCTTCTGGAATACCAGATGAAGCTGCTTGGTGCTGACAATCCTTCCTTTGCGTCAATCGTTGCCTCCGGCGAGCGTTCCGCTTTGCCGCACGGTATCGCTTCAGAAAAAATCATCGCAGACGGTGATGTTTTGCTCATGGACTTCGGCGCGATTTATCAAGGCTATTGTTCAGACATTACGCGTACGTTTTTTATCGGCCGTGCCAATCCCAAACTACTTGAGATTTACGGGATCGTGTTAGAGGCTCAGCAGCAGGCAGAACAAATGCTGAAGGCCGGAATTCTCGGTAAAGCGGCTCACCAAGTGGCTGCGGATGTCATCTCCAAAGCCGGCTATGGTGATTATTTCGGACATGGTCTGGGACACAGTCTGGGATTGGAAATTCATGAAGAGCCCAGACTCAATTCAGTTTCTGAAACGATCATCCCGGCGGGTGTAATGATGACCGTCGAACCCGGTATTTACATACCCGGTCTGGGTGGGGTGCGCATAGAAGATACAGTCATCGTAAAAGATGGAGGCATTGAAATACTGACTCAAAGTCCCAAGGATCTGAGCATTTTGTGAAAATCAATCCACCTGGGACTGACATCGTCAGCAGCCGGGATAATAACCTGATTACTCTTTGCCAATATATTTGCATTGAGACTTAAAACAATATAGAATCGTATAGTTAGTTTAGTGATTCTTAGGAGGATGAACATGATATCAGCAGGTGATTTTAGAAACGGTGTGACTTTCGAAATGGACGACAATGTCTTTCAGATCATCGAATTCCAGCACGTAAAACCGGGTAAAGGATCCGCTTTTGTCCGTACAAAGTACAGAAACGTCCGCACAGGCCAAGTGCTCGAGCATACTTTCAACCCATCGGAAAAATTTCAGGAAGCACGTCTGGAACGCAGCGACATGGAGTATCTCTACAAAGATGGCGATCTTCACTACTTTATGAACACCGAAACCTACGAGCAGGTCCCGTTCAGCGCCGAAATCATTGGTGATGCCATCAAATTCCTTAAAGAGAACATGGTTTGTAAAGTAGTTTCCTATAAGGGTAAAGTTTTTTCGGTGGAGTTACCGCTCTTTGTTGAGTTGAAAATCACCTACACTGAACCGGGTGTAAAAGGCGACACCGCCCAAAACGCGACGAAAACCGCAACCCTCGAAACAGGAGCCGTGATCAAGATTCCTCTCTTCGTCAATGAAGGCGAAGTCGTGCGGGTGGACACTCGATCCGGCGATTATATGGAACGCGCCTAATAAGCGAGTAAACTGATATAATGACAAGCGAGAGTTGCGCC
>CAYNZF010000075.1:0-9481 GCA_964401615.1 uncultured Oscillospiraceae bacterium | reverse complement strand
GAAGACGACAGCCAAGTGGTGGAAGAATTAGCACGGCTCGAAGGCTCGACATGGCAGATGTCGAGCCTTTTTTGTTGTATAATCATTATTTGACCTTAGCTGCTGACGCAGTTTGTTAACGCTAAGTTCCTATCTTTGTCATTTTTTTATGATAGAGTATGCATACTTTGCCACAATCTGTGATTTTGCGAAGCAGTTTCAGACCATGGACATTTAGGAGGCAAGACAATTGATTGAATTTTCAGATGTCAGTAAGAAATATTCACCGAGAAGCCCCTGGGCTTTGCGGCACGTGAACTTCAGGGTCGAGGATGGAGAATTTGTCTTCATCATCGGCGAAAGCGGTTCCGGAAAATCTACGCTGATTAAACTTTTAACTTGTGAAGAACGCTCGACCGAAGGTCAAGTGCTGATTGACGGGTACAACATCAACACCATGAAGAGGCGCATTGTGCCTTACCTGAGAAGAAACATCGGCATGGTCTTTCAAGACTTCCGCTTGATTCCGTCGAAGACGATTTATGAAAATGTGGCTTTTGCCTTGGATATATTGGGTGTTCCGCCGAAGACCGTGCGCAGGCAAGTCTCGATGGTATTATCAACCGTCGGTCTTAAAGCCAGGGAAAAAGCGAAACCGGACGAACTCAGTGGTGGTGAACAACAGCGTGTAGGTATTGCCCGCGCCATGGTCAACAACCCGGCCCTGCTGCTGGCGGACGAGCCGACAGGTAACCTCGACCCGGCCAATTCAGAGTCCATTATGGCTTTGCTCGAAGAAATCAACCGCAACGGCACCACCGTGGTGGTTTGTACGCATGACCGCACACTTGTCAACCGCATGCAAAAGCGAGTCATAGAAATTTCCGATGGTTCCCTGGTGCGTGACAAAGAGCGCGGGCTCTATGTCGAGGAAATCGAGGACCCGGATTTTTATGTGGAACCCGATAATGATAAGAAAGAGCAAGGGCGAATCAACAGTCGCTTTTCCAGACGGTAGGAAGAAATATGCAATTACGCACAGTATTGAACTCATTTAAAGAAAGCCTTAAGAATATCATTCGACATCCCCTGGTGACCTTGGCGTCGATTTCAACGGTCGCCCTGATGCTGATGCTTCTGGGTGCTTTCACGGTCGTTTCTCTCAACGCGCAGCACATGATCAAAGAAATCTCCCAGCAGCCGACGGTATCCGTCTGGGTGGACGCGAAAGCAACGCCTGAACAATTGGCGCTCATTGAAGAAGCCATCGGCAGCAGAACGGACGTGACTGAATGGTCGAAAATGACTCCGATGGAAAACTATCAGAGTCTGGTTGAAGATCTTGGGGACGACAGCGGTGTGCTTTCCGGCTATGACCCGGAACAATTGCCTTATGTATACAATGTGCGTCTGGTGAGCCCGGAGCTGGCCGAAACCTTTAAAAAACAGATTGTCGCTTACTCCGGAGTGCAGCCGAATGACGTGACCTATGACGAAAAAGTCATGCAGACACTCAGCGATCTGATGCGCTGGGTCAATTACGCGACACTGCTTGCTTTTGCCGTGATGTGCGCAGTGACCTTGTTCATCATATCCAACATGGTAAGAATTTCGGTGCTCTCGAGGTCAGAAGAAATAAATATCATGAAATACATCGGGGCGACCAATGCCTATATTCGCTTTCCTTATATCCTGGAAGGCGCGATCATCGGACTGCTGGGGGCGATGCTGGCCTGGTTGGCGGTACGATTCGGTTACGAAGCCATTTTTACGAATCTTCTCAAATCAGCCGGTGGAGGAAACAGCGCCTTGTCAGCCCGCAATCTGCTTTTGCCGATTGGTGAAGTCTCGTGGAAAGTGCTCTTTATAAGCTTGGGTTTAGGGATCCTCGTTGGTTCAGCCGGCTCCGGCTTGTCAGTGCGAAAACACATCAAGGTTTAATGGAATCACCCGGCTCGGGATGCTTAGCCAAAAGGGAAACTACCATGAAAAAAAACAACGTTATAGTATTTAAAACACTGCTCATCGGCCTGGTCCTGGCGATCGCTCTCGGCACCTTGCCGAAGGCTCCTGCGGGACAGATTCACGCAAGTTCAGTTGAAGAACTGGAGCAGAAAAAGGCCCAGATCGCTGAGGACCTGGCTGAGGCTCAAAACGACCTGGATTCATTGAATGCCAAAAGCAACGAACTGAGCGCCAGTTTGGAACTCTTGAACAGTGAACAAAAACTGGCACAGGCGGATTACGAAAAACTTATACAGCAAGTCGAACTGGCTAAAAACAACATGGAAGTCGCCATAAATCGTTTTACTGACGCAGTCAAAGATGTCGAGAAGAAGCAAAGCGAATATGAGGCCCGTATTACATCCATGTTCAGGATCCGCAACAAATCGACTTTGGAGGTCCTGCTGGAATCTGACAGCATGGATGGCTTTCTGACCAATCTGCGTTTGATGGCCTACATGTCCAGCATTGACCAGAGCATGCTGACACAGTTGGAAGATGCGCGCGCGACCCAGGAAGCGGCAAAAATTCAAGCCGAACAAGTGAAAAAAGATTACGAAGCTTTCGCGGCTAAGAAAGAACAGCAGATTGCCGATGTGCAGGCGGGTATCGCGCTGCAGGAATCTGAAATCAACACCGTAAGCGATAAAATTCTCGAAGCCGCTAGCGACGTCCAGCACTTGGAGTCAGAACAGGTGACCACCAATGCGGAAATCGAAGCGGTGATGGCGAAGGCCAGACAACAAGCCGAAGCCTATGCAGCTGAACAAAAAGCCAAAGAAGAAGCTCTGGCGGCAGAACAAGCCGAAGCTGCACAGTCGCGGGAGGCCGCTTCCATATCGGCCAGCATCGCCAATTCAGAACAGGCCGCTGCAGAAGCGAGTCGCTCACTCGAAGCGGTCATGGCGACAGCGACGACAGGCTCGGATGGCGCGACAGATCCCGCCATCACAACGCAGGCGCCCACCACGACGGCCACCGCGAAGCTGACCACTCAAGCGACTACACTAGCCACGGTCGAGGACAGCGGCTCCAACAATGGAGGCGGCAGTTCGAGCGTTGAAGCAATGATCTATCCACTGGCCAATTACACCGGCATCAGTGACGATTATGGCTACCGCTCCGATCCGGCCACCGGTGCGACCAAGATGCATTGGGGCATTGACTTTCCGGCACCCGCCGGTACCCCTGTCAGGGCGGCGAACAGCGGCGAGGTCATTATCGCCAGTGCGCCTCTGCAAGGCAGTACCTACGGCTGGGCCAACAATGGCTTCGGCAATTACATCAGCGTGCTGCGAGAAGATGGACTGGTGATCATGTACGTTCACTTGAAGTGGGTCCATGTATCTGTCGGACAGTACGTTTCTCGAGGAGAAGTCATCGGAGAAGTCGGCAGTACCGGCTACTCGACCGGGCCGCACCTGCATTTTCAGGTACGCTCACCTTATTCCAGTGATCCGGGCGTCAGCCCCTGGAATTATCTCCCTTAATAACGACGCAATCTCAATGCGTGTCCTTTAAACGGGTGCCGAGTCAGAGCAGTCGTTTAGGGACACGTTTCAGTAAGAACTGTGAAAGGAAAGCAGCATGTCAGATCGTGAATCATACGAGCAATCAAGGCAAAACGAAGCCGCGGGACCGCAATACGCTCAGGCCCCTATTCCTCCTTATGCTCAGCCCAGCGCTCAGCCGCCCGTCTATCCTAATTATCCGGATCCGCACGCTGACAAGCCCAAAGGCAGCGTATCCATCGCGGTTTTGGCCTGGTCTGTCGTCCTGAGCATTGTGCTGACCGCGTGTTTTACCCTCGGTCTCGTGTTCGCGCTGAATTTTGCCAAATTTGCAGGTGGTTTTGTCACTACGACACCTAAAACCACAACAGAAGCCACAACAGAAGCCGGTACGGGCGCGACTGTTTTGACGCCCGGCGGATTGGCGAACGATACTGCTGCAACTGAGATCAGTGTGGACGGGATCAGTATTCGTGTCGCTGAAAACGCGGACGAGGAAACGAAAGCCAAAGCCCAGAAACTGGCTCAGGCAATCGACGCGTTTCAAAGAAATTTCTATCGTGAACTCAGCAGTGCTGAACTTTTGGAAGCCATGACCGCAGGTCTGCCCTCCAACCTGGGCAATCCCTACAGCTACTACATGACGGCTGAAGAATTCGCTTCCATGCAAGACTCCAATGCCGGCCATTACTCAGGTATCGGCGCGAAAATCATGCAGAACCTGCAAGGTGCATTCGAGTTTATTGACATCACGCCTTCAAGCCCGGCTGAAGCCGGCGGACTCAAGTCAGGTGATATTATTACCTCTGTTGACGGGACGAATGCGGGAGATTTTCCGAACACGACCGCTCTGGCCAATCAAGTTAAAGGCCCCGAGGGCACCATGGTGGTTCTCGAGATTTATCGCCCCTCCGAAGGCAGAAGTTTTAAAGTCGAACTGACACGTAGAACCATCGCGGCAGTCTATGTTTCTCATAAAATGCTGGAAGATGAGATCGGGTATCTGAACATCAGTGAATTCTCCAGCAACATGCCCGACCAATTCGAAAGCTCCTTGCGGGATTTGGTCAAAAATGGCGCCAAAAATATCGTCTTCGATCTGCGGAACAACCCCGGCGGCGATGCGATGGCCGTCCAGCAAGTTCTGGACATGCTTTTGCCCGAAGGAATCGTGGCGACTGTCAAGGGACGCGAAAACGGCCAATTCTTTGAGGAGAATTGGACCTCCACCGACGGACAGCTGGTACCCGAGGACATGAAATTCGTGGCTTTACTCAACAAGAATTCCGCTTCCGCTTCAGAGCTGTTCGCCGGCGCATTGCGTGACCGCGCCGCAGCCACCATCATCGGTGAACAGAGCTTCGGCAAGGGCTCCGGTACGCGTTTCTACACACTTGAAGACGGCTCGGCGGTCAATGTCACGATTTTCCTTTATTACTTTCCGGGCGGTGACACTCCGGAAGGCGAGGGCATCACCCCGAACATCGAGGTCAAACTCCCTGATGAAGTCGTGGGCAAGGCCATCAGCCAGCTCACGCTGCAGGAAGATACGCAATTAGCCGAAGCCATCAAAGTTCTTAAATAAGAGAAAAGGATCAATCATGAACGATAATATTGCGCGTGACCTCGACCGCCTCGCGATCGACGGAAGCAAAGCACATCAAGAGGGCGACTACTCCGTCACGGCTTTGGCCTTTGGGGGCTCGGTGCGGGCTTTTGCCTGCAGGAGTACCGCGACGGTCGAAGCGGCCAGACAATTCCACGACCTTTCACCCGTTGTCACGGCAGCGATGGGCCGCCTGCTGACCGGGGCCGCTTTGATGGCACTTGATCTCAAAGCGGAATTCAGTGACACCTCCCTTTCCATCCGCAGCGAAGGGCCGATTCAAGGACTTTTTGCCATTGGCAACAACCGGGGAGAAGTGCGCGGCTTCGCTTTCGAGCCACATGTGGAGATTGAGAATTCCAGACCCGGAAAACTCAATGTCGGCGGTGCAGTGGGACCGGGGACACTGACGGTCATAAAAAACAATCAAAGCGTGAGTCCGTACAGCAGTCAAGTTGAGCTGCTGACAGGCGAAATCGCTGAGGATCTCAACTATTATCTGGCCGTTTCGGAACAGATCCCAAGTGTGGTGGCACTCGGCGTGCTTGTCGACCAGCGCGGTGTCCGCGCGGCCGGCGGCCTGGTCGTCCAGCTGATGCCCGGTGCTCCCGAGCAGCTGATTGATTATCTGGAGCAGCGCGCCGCCGGTTTTCCGGATATTTCCGGCTTGTGCGACGAGGGATTCGACCCCGCTGAATTGCTCGACCTGTTTTTGGGTGACCCGGCCCTCCAGTACCTGGCCACTAAAAAACTGGCCTATGTCTGCCCCTGCAATCGGCAGCGCATGCAGGACAATCTGCGTACGCTGGGAGAAGACGAGTTAGTCAAACTGGCCGATGATACGGACGGGATTCAAATTCACTGTCATTTTTGCAATAAGCAGTACCACTTTGATCAAGCCGAAATTTTAGCCCTCAGTGGCAAAACAGACTCATAAACAAGCTTGTTTTCAGAAAAATTCGCCAATTTTAAGAATCGCTTTGCTTTTCAAGTAGAGTCCGAAGCATGTTATAGTGGCGGAACTTGAAGGCAAAACGGAGGATATGATGCCAATACAATCACAAATGAAACGAAAAATAAGCGCCTTACTTCTGGTGTGCGTGATGCTGCTGACCGCTTTTGTTCAACCCCAAAGCATTAGTGCTGCGACTTTGGATGATTTGAAAGCTGAGAAGGAACGTCTCGCAGCCGAAATTGAGGGTGCGAGAAACGACCTGGTGCAGCTCGAGACAGACAGTGCCGGCTTGCAAGCGCGTCTTGAAGCCTTGAACAGCGAGCAGATGATGCAGCAGGAACAATATGAGCAGCTGCTCCTGGAACTCGAAACTGCGAAAAAAAATCTCGAAGCGGCCATCCAGGTCCATTACGACGCGGTTCAGGATCTCAATCAGAAACAAGCGGAATATGAAGCCCGCATCACCTCCCTGTTCAGGGTTCGTAACAAGTCCACGCTTGAGGTCTTGCTTGAGTCGGACAGCATGGAAGGCTTTTTTACCAATATGCGGCTCATGGCTTACATCAGTTCGGTTGACAGCAGTATGATCGCCCAATTAGATGCTGCGCGTGAAGTCGCGAAAGTGGCTAAGGAAAACAGCGAACAGACGAAACTGGAATACGATGCATTTGTCGCAGAAAAAGAAGTGCAATTACAGAATATCGCTGCGGGAATTTCCGCCACACAAACCGATATCGAAAGTCTAGCCGGCCAAATCCTGACCCGCTCGAACGATGTCACGAATTTACAGCAGCAGGAACACGGCGTAAACGCGGAAATTGACGCTTTGATGGCGCGGCTGGCTGCTGAAGACGCGGCCAGAAGAGCGGCGGCCGGATCTTCAAGTATAAATATCGATATAGAAATCGAAACGCGAAAAAACCTGGACGGCTCAGAGGCGATGATTTATCCTGTGCCAAATTACACCGGACTCAGCGACGGATATGGCTGGAGAGCCGATCCCTTTACCAATACCGGGAGCTACATGCACTGGGGAGTCGATTTTCCGGCTCCGGCGGGTACACCCATCCGCGCCTCGCTCAGCGGGACTGTCGCTTTGGTCAGGGCTCCGAATCAAGGATCCGTTTATGGGGGATCCGGTTTGGGTAACTATTGCACAATTGTCAACGGGGCCGGTATCGCCTTGATTTACGCCCACCAGACAACTGTAGGTGTTTACGAGGGACAGTACGTCAATCAAGGAGAAGTCATCGGCACAATTGGGAGCACCGGCTTTTCGACAGGTCCGCACCTGCATTTTCAGATGCGCGTACCTTGGAGCAGCTCTTCGGGAATCGATCCGATGCCCTATTTGCCCTGATCCGCGGTCCTGCTCGCCTGCTTTAAGCGAGCAGTGACGCTTGTACGAATTGCACTATAAATTTAACTTATCAATGCAAATGTTTGGCGAAATATTTTTGCTGTTTTATTGCGAAATACACGCTTTTAATATAAAATAGACGAGCACGACTTTTGAGACCCGTTTTGGGGAATGAATGAGTGCGAACGAAGACCCCGGAGATTGCCGGTTCCTGTGCTGCGTACAAGGCCGGGTAACTTTGGGAGAGTAAAGTCCGAATCTCGAATTCGGGCGGGCAGATAACTGTTTCCGCAGTGTGGTCTTGAACGACCATTGTGCCCAGGATAATGGTTCATTATTTATGAATGCATGACTGGGTTTTATGATGGCCAAGAAAGAAACGCCCGGCACAGTTGGAGTTATGCAGCTTGATCAGGAGGAAATTACATGGCAAGCAACCAAAAAATCAGAATCAAACTGAAATCTTTCGACCACGAAGTGCTGGATCTCAGCGCCGCTCGCATCGTGGAAACCGCGAAACGTACCGGAGCGAACGTGGCGGGTCCCATCCCTTTGCCGACTGAAAAAGAAATCGTCACGATTCTCAGAAGTCCGCACAAACACAAGGATGCCCGTGAACAGTTTGAATCGCGCACGCATAAGCGCCTTATCGACATTCTCGCACCGAACCAGAAGACGGTCGAGCAGTTGATGAAGCTGGACATGCCTGCCGGAGTAGATATCGACATTAAGCTATAAAGCTTAAGGGGCACATTTAGCCCATAGGTCAAGTTCACAGAGGGTGAACCAATAACCAAGGAGGAATGTAAGAATGGAAAAATTCATGCTAGGCAGAAAAGCCGGTATGACCCAAATCTTTGACGAGAATGGCTCAGCCATTCCGGTAACCGTCATCGAATGCGGTCCGGTGACCGTCGTTCAGAAGAAAACCGTGGCTGTGGATGGTTACAGCGCCGTTAAACTGGGTTTTGACGAAAAGAAAGAAAACATCACCAACAAACCTGACAAAGGTCAGTTCGCCGCTTCGGGCGTCACGCCGAAGAAGCTTCTGAAAGAGTTTCACGTCGATGACGAAGGAGCTTATGAATTGGCTCAGGTGGTCAATGTCGCGGACATGTTCGCGGTCGGCGACCGCGTAGACGTCAGCGGTATGTCAAAAGGTAAAGGCTTTGCCGGTAACGTAAAACGTCACGGCCAAAAAGGCGGCCGCGAGGCACATGGTTCAAAATATCACAGACGAGTCGGTTCACTGGGTACCTCCGCTACACCTTCACGTGTTATTCCGGGTATGAAAATGCCGGGACACATGGGAGCTGAAAACGTGACTGTACAGAACTTGGACGTCGTATTTGTTGACGGTGAGCGCAATATTTTAGCATTGCGCGGCGCAGTCCCGGGCATTCGCGGCGGTTTCTTGGAAATCACTTCGACTGTTAAAAAGGCGTAAGGGAGGAAACATTAGTGGCTAAATTAGATATCTACAATCTTGAAGGTGCCGTTACAGGTCAAGTGGAACTTTCCGACGCTATCTTTGCGATTGAACCCAACGAAGCCGTACTGCATCAAGTAATCAAAGGCCAGCTGGCCAACTTGCGTCAAGGTACCTCGAAAACCAAAACCAGAAGCGAAGTACGTGGCGGCGGCCGCAGACCCTACCGCCAAAAGGGTACCGGTCGTGCTCGTCAAGGCTCCATCCGCTCTGCGCAATGGGTCGGCGGCGGCGTCATTTTCGGACCAGTCCCCCGCGATTATCGTCAACAGCTGCCCAAGAAGCTGCGTCGTTTGGCGTTGAAGTCCGCTCTCTCGTTCAAACTGAGCGAAGCGAACCTGGTCGTGGTCGAAAACTTCGATCTCAAAGAGGTCAAAACGAAATTTTTCGTTCAAGCTTTGAAAAACTTAAAACTCAATGACACGACCGCTTTGCTTGTTTCTTCTGAAGCGAACAACAATCTGGAACTGTCTGCCCGTAACATCAAGGGTGTCAAAACTTCACGTGTGGAGTCATTAAGCGCTCTCAACATCGTAAAATTCGAAAAGTTCGTCGTGACTCGCGCCGCACTCGAAAA